>CALVGQ010000066.1 GCA_944327135.1 uncultured Erysipelotrichaceae bacterium
AGTAAGCCGGCGATACGGATCACTTTGATCGATCGAAAAGGGGAATACGGCTGTCATCGTGGGCATCAGATCGGGGATACTTTTGATTTTGATACGGAACGCGGAAAACTGTGTCCCATGGCCTTGCATGTGGCTTTCCCATATATCGATATTCTTCGCTATGGTGGTAAGATCCCATTTGAAAAAGAAGGAACAGCGACTTTTTGCTGTCCGGATGTAAAAACGATCAATGTTTTTTTGATTGAAAAGATCGAAGATCCTTCAAAAAAATAAAATCAGGCCTAGGCCTGATTTTTTTAGGATGACATAGTATCCAGTATTTTACGAAGTTCTTCTGGCAACTCCTCTGGAAGAAAGGACCACTCTGAACGTGGCGAACGATCGGCTGCCAGGCCATGCAGATAAACAGCCAGAACACAAGCGTCAAAGGGATCCAGATGCTGAGCGGCAAAACCGCCAATCAATCCGCAAAGCACATCACCCGATCCGGCTTTGGCCAGCTTTGGATTTCCTGTCTGATTGATATAGCAACGGCCATCTTCGTCTGCAACAATGGTATGTGGCCCTTTCAATACTAGCAAGCAGTGATGCTGTTTGGCGAATTCCCGTGCAAAATTCAGTTTGTTTTGCTGAATTTCTGGAATTGATTTTTTTATTAAGCCAGAAAACTCTCCTAAATGTGGAGTGCAAATCAGTTTTGCTGAAGCAGTGAAAAAGCTTTCTGGATGATCGCTGAGCCAGCGTAGGGCGGCTGCATCAAGGATTAATGGGACGGTACAATTTTCCAGCAGAATTTCCATGACAGAATTCAGATCGGTGCATCGGTTCATGCCTGGCCCGGCAAAAACCGCATCCGCATGTACTAACAGATTGCGAAATTCGCTCTGATTTAAAAAATGACAGACTGCGCTTGGACAAGCGCTGATAATTTGAGGATAAATTGTTTCGTCAATGAGTCCGTGCAAGTAACCAATTCCACTGGCTAAAGCTGCTTTAAAGCTGAGAATCGCTGCTCCGGCCATTGATTTGCTACCGGCAATGCCAAGACATTGACCATTTTGATTTTTATAGGAATCAATTGCTTTTTTAGGGAGCATGGCTTGACAGCGCATGGGATCCATTTCTATAAAATCTGTGTGTCCGAAATCCCATCCAAGTTCAACGATTTCAAGCTGATTGAACAGCTGATGATCGCGTTGCAGCAGATGGGCCGGTTTGCGGGCCCCTAAAACAAAGGTGATTGAACTGTGCAAAGCGTATGGATCCGCTTTGGCGCTGTCTGCTTCCAAGCCACTGTTTAAATCGATGCTGTATACGGTCAAAGCACTTTCATTAATGGCTTTAAACAAGCTTCGAAGCGACGGTTCCAGCGGCTTGACAAAGGATATCCCGCAAACACAATCAATCAGAACGTCAAAAGAATCGATGCGGGATAAAAAGTCATCAAGGGAAAGCAAAAAGGGAGCAATCGCTTTTGTCTGATTTGAGGAAATATCATTCGGATCAGTGAAAACGATTTTCAATGCATATTCCCAGTCAATCAGGGCTTTAGCAATGACTTGTCCGAGCTGTCCATGCTGGCCAGGACCGCAAAGCAGAAGAATTTGATCCTGCGGATGAATGCGTTTAGCCAGATGGCATGCACACCGTATTCCAGCAATCTGGATCATTTCCTTTTCTAATGCGGGACTTGTTGATTTTGTGATGATCATACTTTCACCTTCTTTGAATTTAGTGTATCATTTTATCAGAAGAATGGGGGAATTTTTATGGAAATCCGACAGGAAGCACTGGAATATGTCAAAAACAGTCAAGAAGAATTGATTCAGCTGATTCGTCAGCTGTGCGCGATTCCTTCTTTTTCTCATCATGAGCAAAAAAAAGCAAAGTTTATTCAGCGCTGGTTTGCTAAAGAAGGCATCGAGGTCACCATTGATGCGATGAACAATGTAATTTTGCCTGTGGAAACGGAAGACAAAAAGGAACTGGTTGTTTTTGCAGCACATACAGATACGGTTTTTCCGGATGAGACTGGGTTTGAATGCCGCGAAGAAGAGGGGTGGCTGATGGCCCCTGGCGTTGGCGATGATACTGCGAATTTGGCTGAATTGATGCTGATTGCCCGCTATGTTGCACAGCACGGACTGCATTGTGAAAAAGGCTGTCTTTTTGTATTTAATAGCTGTGAAGAAGGTTTAGGCAATTTAGATGGAATCCGTTATTTGTTTGAAAGCTATGCCGGACGAATCGATGAATTTTACTCGTTTGATGGCGGATATCATGGAGTGGTAAACAAAGCGGTTGGATCATCCCGCTACGAGGTGACAGTGAAAACTGAAGGCGGGCACTCCTATGGGGCTTTTGGTAACCGCAATGCGATTGCTTATGCATCGGGATTGATTGGAGCACTATATCAGTATAAAGTTCCGACGCGAGGCAAAAGCACCTATAATGTGGGAGTCATTGACGGAGGAACATCGGTGAATACGATTGCTCAAAATGCTCGTTTTCTGTTTGAGTATCGCAGTGATGATCGGCAGGACCTTGAGGAAATGAAAGAGTTTTTCATGAAACAGCTGGATGCTTGGCGAGCAATGGGAATAGAGGTCGAATTGAAAGTATTGGGAGAACGTCCTTGTATGGGCCCGGTTTCTGAAGCGCGGATGGAAAAGATTTATACGCATGTTTGTGATGTTATTCGACAGTTTACCGGAACCGATCCAGATCAGCATTCTGGAAGCACAGACTGCAATATTCCGTTTTCATTAGGGATTGCTGGCTGCTGCTTTGGCGGATATCTTGGTCAAGGGGCACATACACGCGAAGAAAAAATCGAAATTGCCAGCTTGCTGACGGGAATGCAGATTGTGACATGGTTTATCTTGGATTTTTTTCAGCCAGACAAAGCAGCCCATTAATTAAAAAGCGGCTTCTATAAATTGAATTTTTATAGCAAGCCGCTTTTTAACCATCGATGCAGTTGTACAAGATCTATTTTGTCGAATGCTGCGCTTTCCCTGGCAATGCTGAACCCATCTTAGCTACACAAGTAGCCAGACCGCAGGTATAAAGCAGCTCGAAGGATGCTGTAATGCTGAGTGCTTCAAGGTAAAGCAACGTGCAAAGCAGACAGGTAATTTGATATAGGTGAGCGATCTGGCGCGCCTGTTTGAAATCGTAAAAGTGAAGTCGAACAAGCAGAATCCAAAAATAACCGCTTACCCCAAGGAAAAACAGCAATGCAAACAGCAGATGCATGGCTGTGAAAAAACGATTTGATTGAGGGGCATAAGGACAAAGAAGAGTCAGTAGCAGACAAAGAAAAAGAAATCCCGGGAATAGCCGGCGGCCAAACGAAATGTTCCAGGATTCAGCGTAGAAAGCCATTTGAAGTAAAAGAAGTCCACCGCTGATCAAGGCCCAGGCCCAGATCATCAAGCGATAATCGGCTAGCTGACCGGTGAAATTGGTTTGTTTCAGCGGCACCAAAAGAGCGGTTAAAAGGTTGATCAGCAGAATCGTTAAATAGGCTGGCCGATATATTTTCTTAAGCATGTTTCTCTCCTTCTGCTTGTACTATACACCCAAAAAGGTATAATATAAAGAAGGTTTAGGAGTGAAAAAATGAATAAGGTGGGATTTCTGGGGGCTTATGGGACCTTCAGCGAAATTGCAGTCAAACAGTTTTTTCGGGGTAAAAATTACACGGCTTGCAGTTACACGAATTTTCCGGATATTATCCGGGAGATTGAACAGGATCAGCTGGATTATGCGATGCTTCCTATTGAAAACACAACGACCGGAATCATTTACCGGACTTACGATTTATTGAAAGACAGTGATGTTTTTGCGGTTGGAGAACAAAATGTCCGCATTGAAGAACATTTGATTGGACTTCCGGGAGCAAAAATTGAAGAACTTCGTGAAGTTTATACTCATCCGGAGCCGATTGAACAATGCCGTGGCTTTTTTAATCAGCATCCTTGGATCCGACCGATTGCGTTTCAGGATACAGCAAAAAGTGTAGAGTATGTAAAGCAGTGTCAAGATCCGACGAAAGCAGCATTGGCTTCTTGGCTGGCGGCTGAGCATTATGGTTTGCCGATCCTGATGTCAAGAGTACAGGATAATCAAGAGAATATCACACGTTTTTTCTGTATTGCGCATCATCCGCAAAAGATCAAAGGGGCCAATAAGATTAGTATGTTTTTTGTTGTGAATCATGAACCAGGGGCTTTATATCATGTCATAGAGGTTTTTGCACGTCATGGCATCAACATGCTTAAGCTGGAATCCCGTCCGCTCAAGGGCAGGGTGTTTGAGTATTGTTTCTATATTGATTTTGATGGTAGCACCGAACAGCGTTCTACACAGGAGGCATTGGCAGAAGTGCGCCGGCTTTGTATCGAAATGAAAATTTTAGGCTGTTATCCAAAAGTAGAAAGAGAGGAATGGGTATGAAAAAATGGATCATAGGAATCGGACTGCTGTTTCTTTGTGCAGGCTGCCAATCTGTGCCGGTACCAACGGCAACGCCTACAGCAGAAAGTGCAAATAAGCCCTGTGATGCGCTGGATCCGTGCGAAGAGGAGACCATTGCGGCGAACATGCAGGAGTATACGGGACTTCAGGGAGAGCATGTTTTTGTGCAGATTGAATATCGGGATTTGTTATCCATGATTGAAGAAAAAGAAACTGCTGTGATCTATCTGGGACGGCCCACCTGTCCTTGGTGCCAAGAAGCGGTGCCAATTTTAAATGCTGTAGCAAAAGAATATGATTCGTCGGTTTACTATGTTAATACCCGTTCGGATTACAGTCAAAGCACGGCGGGAACGGAAGATAGGAATGCTTTGGTAGAGTTTATGGAAGCGGTTCTTGATGAAAATGAAGAGGGAGAAAAGACGCTTTATATTCCGGATGTCCTTTTTCTGAAGGAAGGTCAGATCGTGGCAAATCACATCGGAACAGCAGGCGATTATGATGCTCACGAACGAACGATGAATGAAGAAGAAATTGCTGAACTGACCCAAATTTACCGGGATGCGTTTGCTTTGCTGAATTGAAAAGAAAACAGCTTCTGGATTGAACTTGACAAGTTTTTTTAATCTCAGTAAAATGAAAACATTACAAGGGGAGCAAAAATACTTATGAAAAAAGGCCTGTTGATTGTGGTGAGCGGTCCTAGTGGCGTTGGGAAAGGAACCGTATTAAAAGAGTTCAAGGATGATCCTGAATTGAATCTGGCTTATTCTGTTTCTATGACGACCCGCGCCAGACGGGAAGGAGAAATAGAAGGTAAAAACTATTTCTTTGTTTCTCGGGAAGCCTTTGAAACTGCTGTGGCTCAAGGAGAACTGTTGGAATATGCTGAGTTTGTGGGAAATTTTTATGGAACTCCATTGAGTTACGTTGAAAAGCTTCGCCAAGAGGGAAAAAATGTTCTTCTGGAGATTGAGGTACAAGGATGCATGCAGGTAGCCAAAAAATGCCCTGATGCATTGACAATCTTTATCACTCCCCCAAGCATGGAGGAGTTGGAACGTAGGATTCGTGGAAGAGGCACAGAAGCAGAGGAAATTATTCAGCAGCGTTTAAGTAAGGCCTGCCGCGAGATGGAAATGATCGGACAGTATAAATATGTTGTCTGCAATGATGATCCTAAATTGGCGGCAGATATTATCTCCTTGATCATTAAGCGTCATATGCAAGAGGCACAATAGAGGCCTCTTTTCTTATGGAAAAAGCAAGAAACAGCAGGCATTAAAAAAAGGTTCTTGTAAAAATATTCCGGATGGATTATGATTCATTATGTCCATTATCTTAAATGCTGAAGTATGAGATTTCTCATATTTTAGGAGGGGAAAAATGAAGATACTAATTGTCGGTTGCGGAAAAGTCGGAAAGACCTTGGCGCGTCAGCTGAACCAAGAGGGGCATAATATTGTCGTGGTCGATACCAATCGTGAGACCATCGAATCAATTTCCAGTTCGCTGGACATTATGGGAATCGTGGGAAACGGAGCCAGCTATACTATTCAGAAAGAGGCCGGAATTGAAGATGCCGATCTTCTGCTGGCGGTAACCACCAGTGATGAGTTGAATCTTCTTTGTTGTTTGATTGCCCGAAAAGCAGGAAACTGTCATACGATTGCCCGTGTCAGAAATCCAATTTATAATAAAGAAATCGGTTTTATTCGAGAAGAGCTTGGATTATCGATGATCATTAATCCAGAACAGGCGGCTGCCAATGAAATTGTCCGTCTGCTTCGTTTTCCTTCAGCAATCAAGATTGAACCTTTTGCAAAAGGAAAGGTTGAACTGCTCCGGTTTCGAATTCCGGAAAAATCGATCCTTCATCAACGCCGGATTTCTGATATCGTTTCTTTGCTGCGTTGTGATGTGCTTGTTTGTGCAGTTGAGCGGGAAGAACAAGTGATTATCCCGAATGGAGATTTTGTATTTGCAAAGGGAGATAAGATTTCGATGATTGCTTCTCCTAAGCAGGCAAATGATTTTTTCAGAAAAATTTCTTTTGTGACAAATCAAGTCAAAAATACGATGATCGTCGGAGGCGGAACGATTGCGTATTATTTGACGAAGCAGTTATTGGAAATGGGAATAGAGGTCAAAATCATTGAAAAAAACAAACAGCGCTGTGAAGAACTCAGCGAATTGCTTCCTCGGGCTGTAGTTATTAACGGGGATGGATCCAACCAGGAAATCCTTTTGGAAGAGGGGCTGGAGAATATCGAGTCTTTTGTAGCTTTGACGAATTTTGACGAGGAAAATATCATGCTGTCCTTGTTTGCAGGAACTCGTTCAAAGGCAAAATTGATTACAAAGGTAAATCGTATCACCTTTGATGATGTAGTAGAGCATCTGAATCTTGGAAGCTTGATTTCCCCAAAATACATTACTGCAAATAATATTCTTCAATATGTGAGGGCAATGCAGAATGCAAGCGGCAACAATGTTGAAACGCTTTATCAGATTATTGGAGGCAAGGCGGAGGCTTTGGCTTTTAAAGTTAAAGAAAATTCCAGGGTAGTTGGTATCACACTGGAAGAATTAGCACTGAAAAATAATCTGCTGATCTGCTGCATCCTTCGAAATGGTCGGGTAATTACCCCACGTGGTCATGATATGATTCGTTTGGGTGATACGGTGATTGTTGTAACTAGCAATGCCGGACTCAATGATATTCAGGATATCCTGGCATAGGAGTATACCATGAACAAGAGAATGATCAGTTACATTGTAGGTTCTGTCCTTTGTGTCGAGGCGGCTTTGTTGCTTTTGCCATGCCTGATTGCTGTTTTTTATCAGGAAAAGAGCGGGTTTGCCTATCTTTTTACCGCGCTTTTGGCTGGTGCAGTAGGTGCAATATGCCTGCTTTATAAACCGAAAAGTGTGGTGCTTTATGCCCGTGAAGGTTTTGTTGCCGTTGCATTAAGCTGGATCCTGCTGAGTTTTGTTGGTGCACTGCCATTATATTTTAGCAGAGAAATTCCATCGATGATTGATGCCTTGTTTGAAACGGTTTCTGGCTTTACAACAACTGGTTCCAGTATTCTTCCAAATGTAGAAGCCCTGTCTTACTGCAATCTTTTCTGGCGCAGCTTCACTCATTGGATTGGGGGAATGGGGGTCTTGGTTTTTATTTTGGCTATTTTACCGGTCACTGGAGGATACAACATGCATCTGATGCGGGCAGAAAGTCCTGGACCTTCGGTGGGAAAGCTTGTTCCGCGGGTAAAAATGACAGCGAAGATCCTGTATAGTATTTATTTTGTGATGACTTTGATTGAGATCCTTTTGCTTTTGGCAGGAGGAATGCCCTGGTTTGATGCAGTAACAACAGCGTTTGGAACGGCGGGAACCGGAGGGTTCGGAATTAAAGCAGATAGTATGGCTTCTTATAATTCATTTTTGCAGACTGTAGTCACGATTTTTATGATCCTGTTTGGCGTGAATTTTAATGTTTATTATCTTTTCTTGGTACGTAAGCCTTTGCAGGCACTGCGCTGTGAGGAACTGCGCTATTATCTGCTTATTATTTTGGCTAGCATTGTTTTGATTACTTTTAATATTCAAGGAAGTTTTTCTAGTTTTTATCAGGCTTTTCATCATGCTGCTTTCCAGGTTGGATCGATTATTACGACGACTGGTTTCGCTACTGTTGATTTTAATCAATGGCCGGAGTTTTCGCGGACGATCTTGGTCTTGCTGATGTTTATAGGCGCTTGTGCTGGCAGTACTGGAGGCGGGATTAAGGTTTCTCGTTTTGTCGTATTGATGAAAACGCTGAAAAAAGAAATTGAACATTTTCTTCACCCGCGCAGCATCAAGATTATTCAATTTGAACAAAAGCCAGTAGAACATCTTGTGCTGCGGACGGTTAATGTTTTTGTGGTAGCTTATCTGCTGATTCTTGCTGGATCGGTCCTGCTGATCAGTTTGGATAATTTTGATTTTACCACGAATTTTACAGCTGTTGCGGCAACTTTGAATAACATCGGACCAGGCTTGAATGGAGTAGGTCCTGCGGGAAATTTTAGTCAATTTAGTGTTCTTTCCAAAATGGTCATGATCTTTGATATGCTGGCTGGACGACTGGAAATTTTCCCACTGTTGCTGCTATTTACGCCAGCAACCTGGAAAAAATCATGACAGCAGGCTAACCAGAGAATGCTGGATCTGTTCTATGGGAATCATCTATTAGCTATTTAAGCGGGGAAAGAGATGGATGTCTTTTGCATTTAGTAGGGGGCTTTTACCTTGAACTCTGCATAACAAAGATAGCAAAAGTCTGGATGCTCTTTTAACAGTTTCATAGGCTGCTTTTAAATTATGACGTTTTTTAAAGAGTACCGTTTTGTTGCTCTCTGGTATTTTTTATGGTTCTATGATGTGAAAGAGAATCTTTGTTAAACTGTTTTTCATGGATGGTGGCTGACTTGGTTTTTTTATAGCATTGATTTTCAGATATGAATCGATCATCAGGATGGTCATCATAGAAATAAATTTTTACATAGGCGTTTAAACTTTAAGGCGGAGTTCATGCAGGGCTCTTTTTCTTGTCTTAAGTTTGTGCTATCATAAAAACGGTGATAAAATGCAGCAAGTCTTTGTCGAGAAGGAAGTTTTTTTAAATGATCTTGTAGAATTTACACGAGATCAGGCGCACCATTTAAGTACAGTATTACGAATGCGGGATGGCGAAAAGATTCGCATCGTGGATCAGCAAGCCAGCATTTTCTTGGCCGAATTGAAATTTTGTGGGAAAAAGGTTTTAGCTCGTTGTGTTGAAAAGATAGAAGAAAACCCTGAATCTGCCATCACGATTACTTTATTAATGGGATTGATCAAAAAAGAAAAATGGGATTATTGTTTGCAGAAAAGCACCGAATTGGGAGTATCGAGGATCATTCCGTTTGAATCCAGTCGAACCATTGTAAAGGCAAAAGAGGAGAAAGGTACCCGAAAAAAGGAGCGTTGGGAAAAAATTCTTTGCGAAGCCGCACAACAATGCAAACGAAGCCGAATCCCGGAAATTATCGATCCGCTTCCTCTTTCTTTAGCGGCGGAAAAGGGCCGCTCTGATTTGAATTTTGTTGCCTATGAGGCAGCGCTTAAGGCGTCTCGAACACTTCGGGAAAGCTTGCGGCCAGCTTCTTCCATTACGATCGTGATTGGCCCAGAAGGCGGATTTTCGACAGAAGAGATTGCGATCCTGAAAGAGAAAGGATATGAATGCATTACACTCGGAAAACGAATTTTACGAGCTGAAACGGCAGCGCTGTATGCGCTAAGCGCCATCGATGCAATTTTGGAATGAACATGAAAGATTTTTTTAAATTTTGTTTTAAGGAAAATCGGATCGAATTGTTAAAAGAAAAATCAATCCGTGATCAGATTCAACAAATTCAAGATCAATTTAAGGAGTATGGCATAGAGCTTCCGTGTCATCATGATCTGGATTATTTTAATCTTCAGATCTTATCGCGTGGTTTAAAAAATAAACAGGTGATCGAAAGCGAATATGAGGCCCTGGCCAATGAGATGTTTGAAATCTGGCAGGATCTGGATTATAAGAAAAGAAATGCGTTTTCTCAAGGCGCACTTGCAGAAAAGAAGGAGGCACTGCTTTGGTTTTCAGCACAAGAGTGCCGTATTTTCATTCCTTTTTTTGATGAGCTTATGAATACGTTGTATGACAAGGAAACTGCTGTGTTGCAGTTGCCGCAGTTTTTTAAGCTATATAAAAATTTCAAGGATCGAATGATCGATCCGTTTCATTACCGTCATTTGCCTTATGAAGCGGGCTTTGTCGATGTTCAGTTTTTGGGAAGCCGGTCTGATGGCTTTGGCTTTTATTGCCGCCAGAATCATAGTCTTTATGTACTGGATGAAAAGAAATCTTGTACGATTCTTCCGCTCTCAATCAGCAATCGGGTAGAAACTTTAGACCCGCAGCGTACTTGGGGGTGGATCGAAGCCGTTCTAAATCAGGATCAGCGGGCGATGCTGCAATGGTGTGTCGGTTGTGGGCAACTGAATGAAAAAATCAAGAAAAAATGCATTGCGCTTTTGGCAAAAGCCAAAAGATAGTGTGGTATAATAATTCATCAGAGGTGTTAAAATGAAAACATTTGCGATCTGTTGCTTAGGATGCAAAGTCAATACATACGAAGCAGAAAGCCTGGCAGCCGCTTTGAAAGAACGGGGATTTCAGGAAGTGGATTTTCATGAAAAGGCAGAAGTGTATTGTATTTTCACATGTGCGGTCACCAATACCGCTGCCAGCAAATCCAGAAAGAAAGTGCATCAGGCAATTCGGCAGAATGAGTCCGCCTTGATTTGTGCTGTGGGATGCTATGTTCAAATTAAAGCGGAAGAGATGAGTCAGGATGCTCGGATCGATATCCTGGTGGGAAGCTCAGGAAAAAATGAATTGCCTGATTTGATTGTAGAGGGGCTGAAAACACGGCAGCGTCAAATGAGGATACAGGATGTTCGGCAGCAGGCCGAATTTGAAAATTTGCCATTGGATTCTTTTGCCCATCAGACACGGGCTTATTTGAAGATTCAGGATGGATGCAATCAATTTTGCAGCTATTGCATTATTCCTTATGCGCGTGGAAAAGAACGCAGTCTTCCGCTTCAAAATGCACTTCAGCAAGCAGCGCGGCTGGCTGAACATCACGCAGAAATTGTTTTAGCAGGAATTCATACGGGCCGATATGGAAAAGAGGAAGGAGTTACCTTGACGGAGCTTTTGGAAAAGATGCTGGAAACAACTTCGATTCAGCGGATTCGAATTTCTTCGATCGAAATCACGGAAATCAGTGACGCTTTGATTGATCTGATGAGTAACCAGCCGCGAATTGCCCGACATCTGCATATTCCGGTTCAGTCAGGATGTGATGCAACGCTGCGGCGGATGAATCGGCCATATTCGACTCGGCAATATTTAGAGCGGATTCAAGAGATTCGAAAAAGAATTCCTGATATTTCCATCAGTACCGATCTGATTGTAGGCTTTCCGCAAGAAAGCGAGGAAGAATTCCAATGTACCAGAGCTTTTCTTTTTCAAGCGGGCTTTTCTTTTCTCCATGTCTTTCCTTTTTCCAGTAAAAGCAAAACAGCAGCTAGTCGGATGAAACCAGAAGTTGAAACAGCAATCAAAAAACAGCGGGTTGAAGAATGTTTGGCTATTTCCAATCAGCTTAAGCTTCAATATTACAGCAGTTTTATTGGGAAAGCAGTGGATGTTCTCATTGAAAAAACGGAAGGAAAGGAAAGTTTCGGCCATACTAGTGAATATATTCCGATTCTTCTGAAAGGCGATATTCATCCCGGAACAATGGCCCATGGCATAGTGACCGCGGCAGATCAGGACGGATGTTATGGAAAGGAAGTGCCTTATGAAGCTGAATGAATTATTTAAAAACACGCCAGAAATCGAAATAGAGAATATCATGGTAGATAGCCGTCAGCGCAGCAAGCATGCAATTTTTTTCTGCTGTAAAGGCTTGATGAATGACGGACATAAATTTATTGCTCAGGCGATCAAAAATGGAGCGATCGTGGTGGTTCATAGCGATGATTTGGAACATTATGAAGAGGGAATCACATACATCCGTGTAGAAGACACGACACGCTCTTTGAACAAGGTTGCCTCAATCTTTTTTGGCCATCCTAGCCATTCGTTACGAATGTTTGGTGTGACCGGGACCAACGGGAAATCCAGCGTAACAAGCTTGATTCGTGATCTTTCTGAAGGAATCTTCCGCTGTGGATATATTGGAACGATTTCGATCGAATACGGTGATGTCAAATTACCTCCGTTATTGACCACGCCAACGGTAGTGGATTTGCAGCATATCCTTTCAGACATGAAGAAAGCAAAAATGGAAGCCTGTGCCTTGGAGGTTAGCAGCATCGGGTTAGAGCAGGGACGTGTTGACGCGGTAGATTTTGATGTTGCTGTTTTTACGAATTTGACGCATGATCATCTGGATTATCATGGAACAATGGAGAATTATTTTTTAGCGAAGAAGACGCTTTTTGATAACCTGGATCCTGATAAGGTTGCGATCGTGAATGTCGATGATCCGCATGGGAAAGCGATTGTAGCGGATTGTCCAGCGCGAATTTATACTTACGGAATTGAAAAAGAAGCCGATTATCGAGCAAGGGACATTCAAATTCTGGCCGATAAGACCATTTTTACTTTAAGCTATTTTTCCAATGAATATCGGATTGAAACCAATTTGGTGGCAACATTTAATATTTATAATCTGTTGGCAGCCATTGCAGCCTTGAATCAAAGTGGAGTCGGAATTGATGAAATGCTTGGTAAACTAAATAATATCCGTCAGATCGAAGGAAGGATGGAACGTGTTGAGGAAGGTCAGCCGTTCAATATCATCGTAGATTTTGCCCATACACCGGATGGACTGCAGCAGATTTTTGAGTTTGCGGCTAAAATTACACCGGTAGATCGCAGGATCATTGCGGTTTTTGGCTCAGCAGGAAAGCGAGACACCAAAAAGCGTCCTATTTTTGGTGCTTTAGCAGATAAATATTGTGATATGATCATCTTGACCGAGGATGATCCGCGAGGTGAAAATCCTATTGAAATTGCCGAAGATATTGCGAAAGGAATCAAAAAAACCAACATGATTATCATTGAAAATCGGTATGATGCGATTCGTCAGGCGATTGAAATGGCGAACATCCAAGACACGATCCTGCTGTTAGGAAAAGGGGACGAAAGCTTTATGTATGGAGAATTTGGACGGGAACCATGGATGGGAGATCAGAATGCAGCGCGGGATGTCCTGCATAAATATTATTTTGAAAATGAGGAGGAGATACTATGAAACTCAGCAAGTACATAGACCATACGCTTCTGAAAGCAGATGCAACCCAAGCTCAAATCGAAAAATTATGCAGTGAAGCCAGAGAAATGGATTTTATGACCGTCTGTGTCAATCCGACTTGGATTGCTTTGTGCAAGCGCCTTTTGGAAGGCAGCGATGTCAAGGTGTGTACCGTGATCGGATTTCCGTTAGGCGCAATGACTAGCAAGGCTAAAGCTTTTGAAGCTGCAAACGCGATTCAGGAAGGAGCTGATGAGGTCGATATGGTCATCAACATTGGAAAGCTCAAAGATCGAGATCTGACGGGGGTAGTTGCAGAAATCCAGGAAGTAAAAGCCGCTTGTGGAAGTCATGTGCTGAAAGTGATTTTGGAAACTTGTCTTTTGAGTGAGGAAGAAAAACGGCTGGCTTGTGAGGCTTGTGTCCAAGCGGGAGCGGATTTTGTAAAAACCTCTACAGGCTTTTCTACAGCTGGAGCGACCATCGAAGATGTGGTTTTGATGAAAACGGTCGTCAATGGACATTGCAAGGTTAAAGCTGCAGGAGGGATCAGAAGTGTGGATGATTTCAAGAAAATGATCGAAGCCGGGGCGGATCGGATCGGAACTTCCAGCGGAGTGGCACTTTTGCAGCAGGAGAATGAACGAGTCTGATTGAAAAAATATTTTAAAAACAGAGAGATTCTGCTTTGAAGAAGCAGGAATTCAGTAATCATTTTAGGTGATTTTAAGGGAAAAGGAGTTTAAAATCACCTTTTTTTTATATAAGATCGAAGAAAAAGATAGAATGAACAAAGCACTTCCAAGATTGGCTTTTGACTTTCGCTTTGGAACCATTTTTGCATTGCAGGCAATAATCAGGATCCGCTTGAACGATAGTGATGAACACCAAAGCACCAAAAAGCGATACAAGGAACAAGAAACAGCATTGCGACCAGAGGAAGCAAGGCAAACCATTTTTGATCGGTTTTGTGCGTTAGTAGCAGCAAAGGGTAATACTGAGTCAGGGCATAAGGAATCACGACTGTGGTGAACTGAAGGATCCGGCGTCCATAGATTGCAAGCGGATAGCTTCCGAATTCACGAGCTCCGTCAGTAAAAATGTTGAAAAATTCGAGTCCTTCAATCGTAAAAAAACAAAAGCTAGCATAAAGAATAAACATTCCCATAAAGACCGCACTGCCGCCAACAAGCATGAAAAATAAGGTGAGATATTCTAAAAAACCCCAATCCCAGGGAATCGTTTGATAAACGGCGAGAAACGTTATCAAGGCCTGCAGGATTCGTCCGATACGAGAAATCTCAAATTTCGCACCCAAAACCTGAAGCATCAAGGATTTCGGCCGGACCATCATGCGATCCAATTCTCCTTTATTGATAAGGATCGGAAAAGAATCAAAACCACGCCCGAACATTTCTGCTAAAGAAAATTGTAGCAATACGATGGAAAAACAAAGTACTACTTCTTCTAATATGAAATCAGCGACTTGATGAAAACGCTGAAAAAGAAACCACATTCCCAAAAAAAGATTGAATGCGACTAAAAACTGTCCCAGCAATAGAAGCAATGTACTTGTTTTGTATTGCCATAAACTTTTCAGATGTAGCATGACATAATGCCAATAAAGCTTCATATTCACCCTCCTTGAATAACGATTCGATCAAGGGCTTTTTTCATCATTTTTTTCCCAAGAAGGATCAGGATGACCGCCCAAAAAAGTTGCAGACCTAAGATATTCAGCCATTCTGTTTGTAGGATTTCTCCGATAACGATGCGCAGCGGAGCATTTTGCATCGATGCAAAGGGGAGCCATTCAATTAGAAAACGAATCGAATCTGGTAAAAAGGGAAGCGGGATTAATGCCCCGGACAGAAATTCGACCATTGTGACGGCAATCATTCGGATTCCCATTGCCGAAAGAGTATAGAAGGCACTGATATAGATCAGCATGCAAAAAGCAACTACATTGATCCATGCCAGCAGTAACGAAAGCAGAAAGATCAACAACGGAAGCGGGGCTGTCGGAAGAACCAGTGAATAGGGGAAGGGCAGCACGCTGGCTATTAGAAAAAGCGGAAAACAACGCAAAACCGTTTTGGCAAGGCGAACAGCCATGCTGCGAATAAACCAAAAATCATATAAATCCATGGGACGAACCAGTTCATAGGCAATGGATCCCTGATGAATTAGATCGAAGAGCTCATTTTCCATGGACCAGATCATGAACAAGGCCAGAAAACCTTGTTGCAGCCAAATATAACTGGAAAGCTGTGAAAAGCTCATTGGAAAAGCCTCTGGATTGGTTTGATAAAAGGCGTGATAAAGAAGGATCGAAAGACTGCCCCAGGCAAATTGCGTGATGATCCCGGCAAATGCAGCTGTACGGTATTGAAGACCGATCAAAAAACGAAGTTTGAATAAAGCTCCTATTTTTTTCATGACAGACTCCTTAAATGATGTTGTATTGCTGATAAAGCTGGGCTACAATTTCTTCAATGCTGTTTTCTTCAACTGCTAAATCTTCAATGCCTCCATTCTGGCTGAGCTGAAGCAACAGTTGATTCAATGAACAGGACTTAAGATCCAAACGCAGACGGGTTCTGTATTCAGTTTGTTCAAGTATCTTTGCTCCTTTTGGTAAGATGATGGGCTCCGCAGTACGAAAGGAAACTTCTTTAATGTGACCAAAGCGGTGACGAAGTTCTTCCAATGAGCCATCAAGCAGCAATTTTCCTTTTCCAACCAGCAAAATTCTTGTGCTTAATGATTCAATATCTTTCATATCATGGGTAGTCAGGATCACTGTTGTGCTGCGTCGCTGATTCAATTCGCGGATAAAACGTCTGACAGCCGTTTTACTGATAGCATCCAGACCGATTGTAGGCTCATCCAAGAAAAGAATTTGTGGACGGTGCAGCAAAGCAGCGGCAATCTCACATCGCATACGCTGTCCTAAAGAAAGCTGACGCACCGGGACAGGAAGAAGTTCTTTTAATGACAGCATCTGAATCAATTCTTGCAGTGAATCAAGATATTCATGAGGGCTCAGATCATAGAGATCTTTCAGCAGGCCATAAGTATCTTCTACAGGGACATCCCAGAACAGCTGAGAGCGCTGTCCTAAAACAACCCCTATCTTTTTTACGTACTCTTTGCGTGATTTCCAAGGGCAGTATTGCAGGACGGTACATGTTCCGCTGTCTGGAACCAGTATACCACTTAGAATTTTAATTGTCGTGCTTTTGCCAGCACCATTTGGCCCGATCATGCCGACGATTTCTCCGGTTTCAATCGTGAAGCTCAGATCATCCAGAGCTTGAATGTTTTCACTTTTTCCTACAAAAAAAGATCTGAGACTGGACTTCAGACCGGCTTGACGTTTTCGAATTTGGAATGATTTGGAGAGATGTTCCACTTGTATCATTGTGCTTCCTCCTTTAAACAAGTGGGCGTAAAACAGCGGACAATTTTCATGGAAATGTCATCCTTAAACGTCTCTTCTTCATGCATGCCTTATGACATGGATGGATTTGATTGAAATGCTTTTCAATCAAAGGGATTATATTGTATCGTATCCAGAAGTGGTTTGACAAGCTTTTTCTGTTGCAGAAAAAGGGAATTTTTTTATGAGGAAAGAAAGGCATGTTCAAAGTGTTTTTGAAAAAAATGGGCGAATTATGATTGCAATTTTTAGATCATTTCGATATAATATACATGCTT
Organism: uncultured Erysipelotrichaceae bacterium; assembly: GCA_944327135.1. Lineage (GTDB taxonomy): Bacteria > Bacillota_I > Bacilli_A > Erysipelotrichales > Erysipelotrichaceae > CALVGQ01. The sequence continues at coordinate 17,112 of CALVGQ010000066.1, forward strand.
GTAATGAAGAAGGGAGGGTTAGTCGTGCCAAAAGTCGTATTGAAAGAGAATGAAGTACTGGATGATGCTTTGAGACGCTTTAAACGTCAGGTATCTCGTAACGGAACCCTTGCCGAAGCTCGTAAGAGAGAATTTTACGTTAAACCAGGAATCAAGCGGAAACTGAAATCAGAAGCTGCAAGAAAAGCACGTCGTTCTAAATAAGGAAGTCTTTGGACTTCCTTTTTTATGTATTCTCTTTTCTTGAAATGATGAGAATGCTTGTGATTTCCTTCTTTTTCTGATAAATCTGCTTTTTAGTGCATATCCTTTATGGAAAGGAGCACCTCATGATTACGATTTCAGAAAAAAGAGCTAGCATAGAAAAATTTGATTCGCTTGTCTCTGTTACGGAAACAGCCATGGTTTTTCAGCTTCCCCGGAAAAAAATGAGTATTTTTGGCAAACACTTAAAGGTCATCCTTTTTACCAGTGAAGAAGTGTGGATTGAAGGAGAGATTGATCAGGTGATCCTGAATGAACGATAGATTTCAATTTTTTTTCGGATTGGATTATTATTGCCTGCAGCTTCCGCTGGGATATTTTCTCAATGTCTGCAAGCGCCATCAGCTTACGGTCTATCATTGTAGTCAGACTAGAAAAGGGCTTTTCTTTTATGCACCAATTATTCAGCAAAAACGATTCAAAAGTGTATTTCCAGAGATAGAGCATTTAAAAACAGTGGGCTGCGTAGGATTCCTTTTCCGTCAGATGCGACAGCCATTTCGAATTTTTCTTTTGTTTTGGTGTGCTTTTCTTTATCAGATGCTCTCACATACAATTTTTTCGATTGATTATCAGTCTACCCGTCCTGCGGTTACAGAAAAAATTGAGCAATTTTTGCAAGAGGAAGGATACGCTGTTCCATTCTTGGTTTGGAATGATGATTTTGAGTACCAGCTGAAAGAAAAAATACGTTCCGCATTTCAAACGGAAATTGCTTGGATCGAGGTGACTCGAGATGCCAGCCGTCTCCACATTGCCTTCAATGATAAACGCTATGGGGAAATCAGTACTCCCAGTACAGAGCCACTGATTGCGACAAAAGATGCCATGATCGTACGCTTCGATGTAACACAAGGAGAAAAATTGGTTAAGCTGAATCAAATTGTTTCTCGTGGGGATGTATTAGTTGATCATCTTTTGATTGATGCCTATGGTGAAGTTCATTCTATTTTTGTAGAAGGAAAGGTATGGGGAAAGACCTGGACGACAGTAACCAGTTCATTGACTATTTCAGAAGACCTTCCTTTTTTGGAACCGTTCCATTTTCTTCGCCTTTTGATGGATTGCCGCAGGCAAATCGAACCTGAAATCAGCGAAGGAGAGCAGATTCTATCAGAAAATATTTTACAATTTACCCGTGAAGGAAGTACAATAACAATGAAAGTACATTATACTTGTCTGGAGGATATTACCAGACCTTAGATGGAGGAAATGAATTGTCACAGCAAACAAAAATCACATTAGAGGGATTGACCGATAAGCAGGCAATGGAGCTGATTGGAAACCAAGACAGCAATTTGCGAGTTCTTAGTGAATTTACTGGGATATCGATCATCGTTCGAGGAGAAGAATTTATTCTGATTGATTGTCCAAAAGCTAAAGCGGAGCAAATCGAGCAGGTGCTGCGGGCGCTGTTTGTGCTTGTTCAAAAAAATATACGAATTACTGAGCGGGATGTGATTTATGCCTGTCGACGGGCAGCGAAAAATTTGGAATTGAATCTTGATGCCCTTTTTTCTAAAGTGGTTGGAAAAACCCTTAGCGGCCGTATCATCAGTCCGAAAACCTTAGGACAATATCAGTTTGTAGAAGCGATGGAAGAAAAGGAAATCGTTTTTGCGATTGGTCCGGCTGGAACGGGAAAAACTTATCTGGCTGTGGTATATGCGGTAAGTCTGCTGAAAAAAGGAGAAGTGAAACGAATTGTGCTGACTCGGCCGGCAGTGGAAGCGGGAGAAAATCTGGGATTTCTTCCGGGGGATCTGAAAGAAAAAGTCGATCCGTATCTGCGTCCGCTTTATGACGCACTTTATGCTATGCTCGGACAGGAAAATTGTGAAAAATACATGGAAAAAGGAATCATTGAAATTGCCCCATTGGCTTATATGCGAGGAAGAACATTGGAAGATGCATTTGTGATCTTGGATGAAGCGCAGAATACAACCTCTGCTCAAATGAAGATGTTTCTGACCCGGCTGGGCTTTCGTTCACGAATGGTGATTACAGGGGATATCACCCAGGTCGATCTGGCAAAAGGGGTTCGCAGCGGATTGCTCGATGCTCGTCAGATGCTTCAGGGGATACAGGAAATTGCTATTCTGGAGTTGAGCAGCGACGATGTGGTTCGTCATCCGCTTGTTCAGAAGATTATTGAAAGATATGCGCAGAAAGGAGTTTAAAAATGGCAAAAATTTTGCTTGTTGAAGATGAAGAAAGCATTCGCAAATTAATCAGCTATGATTTAAAAATGGCTCGTTACGAAGCAGTTTTGTGTGAAGATGGGCAGCAGGCTCTGGAAAAAGGGCTCAATGAAACGTTTGATCTTATGATCATTGACTGGATGCTTCCGTATCTGAGTGGGATTGATCTGGTTCGACAGTTCCGCCAGAAAGGCATCGATAGTGTCATTATCATGCTGACTGCCAAAGATGAAGAAGAGGATATTCTGGATGCCTTTGAGGCGGGAGTAGATGATTATGTTACTAAACCGTTTTCCCCGCGGCAGCTGCTTGCCCGAATTCAGGCTCATATGAAACGGCTTGCTAAGCCTGCGCCGACAGTATTAAAGGTTGCTGATGTAGAGCTGAATCAGACGCAGCGAGAGGTGCGTGTTGCTGGCCAGCCGATTGAGCTGACGAAGAAGGAATTTGAGCTGCTGGAATATTTAATGCGCAATCCGAAAATGGTTTTGACGCGGGATAACATTTTGAATGAGATATGGGATTTTGATTATGATGGAGATACACGGATCGTGGACGTGCATATTTTTAAACTTCGCAGTAAACTTCAGGGCAGCCAAGTGATGATCAAATCCATGCGGGGAGTTGGTTACTCCTTGGAAATCAATCATGAAAATCACTGATTTTCTGCTTGTTCCGCTGGTGGCTTTTTTGATCCTGCTGTTTTCTTCAACGATTTCCTTTTCACTGTTTTCAGTGGTGTTGATTCTAACGGCTGCTGCCAGTTATGAATTGTATGTGATTCATCGCCGGTTGACCCAAAATTTTAAGCAACAAGAGCGTTCTTTTATCAGTAAGCTTGAAGGAACTGCTAAAGATATGCATCTGGTTGAAAGCCAGTTGGAGACAGTTTTTAATAATATTCCTTCCCCTTTGGCTTTATTGGATACGTATGGGCAGCTGGTTTTAGTTAATCACAGTTTCGACCGATTTCTTAAGGCAGTCCCTTCCAAGCTGCTGGATTATCGGGATGAACTAATTGATCCGGCAATTCGGCTGTTTTTGAAAGAGTCTTATTTAACAGAGAAGGCCATTGTTCGCAATGTGGATTTTAATGGCATTGATTTTCAGTGTTTGTCAGTGCCGATTCAGGAAAATAGTCGTTACGCCGGCTGTCTTTTGATTTTTCAGGATATCACTCAGGCGGTAGAAAAAGAACGGATGCAGAAACGTTTTATTGCGGATGCTTCCCACGAACTGAAAACACCGATCGCGGCAATCAAAGGAATGATTGAAATTTTAAATCGCCGTGATTTTGATGATGAAGAAGTGATGCGGGATTTTCATCTGCAGATTGAAAAAGAGACCCATCGGCTGGAACGAATCGTGAGTGATCTATTACAGCTATCGCGGTTAAGCGCAGGACAAATCCTGCTTCAAAAGGAAGCGGTTAATGTGACCGAGCTGATTGAGAATGTTATTCATGAAATTCCGATTTCAGAGAAAAAAGGCATCGAGATTCAAGTTCACTCGACGATTCAGTCTTTGGTCTGGCTGGACCGTGATCGGATCCATCAGGTCATCGGTAATTTATTAAAAAACGCCTGTCTGCATAGTGGTGCAACGGAGGTCATGATTACTGTTTTTGAATTGGAAAAAGAGATCGAAATACAAATTCATGACAATGGATGCGGAATTAGTGCTACAGATCTTGAACATATATTTGAACGATTTTATCGGGTGGATACGCACCGGGCTCGCTCCAGCGGAGGCTCAGGATTAGGTTTGGCGATTGTAAAATCAATTGTCAACGCCCACCATGGTGAGGTAAAGGTACTAAGTGAGGTGGGGAAAGGAACACAGTTTAACCTGACTTTGCCTAAGGAACAATAAAAATTCATTTAATTTTAACTGAAAAAAAAGAAAATATTGATGCTTTCAAGAGAGAATGATCCGATAATTATAAAGTCCTGAAGAGGATTCAGGATCTTCCCAAAATGAGGAAATCCGCAAGGATTTTCTTTTTTGGATGCTAAAGGAAAAACATTCTTTGATTGCTTCAAATCCTTTCTGGGTTTTAAAATCTGGAACGTTGAAAAAAATAAAGGATAGATCTCAGTTCTTTTTTCTATAAAAAAACCCAAAGAACGCGGTTCTTTGGGCGATGAGGCTGATTTATGCCATGTATATCATCCAGGTAAGAAAATATCCGGTAATCACTGCGGCCATTGTGAAAGGAATACTAATTTTCATGAAGTGACTTGCTGCAACTTCATAGCCTTCCTTTCGCAAGATTCCTAAAGAGGTGATGTTGGCCGAAGCGCCAATCGGAGTCAGATTACCTCCTAGGGTCGCTCCAACCAAAAGGCCAAAATAAAGGATTGTAGGATCGATATTCAGCAAGGAACCGATTCCGGAAGCTACTGGAAGCATGGTGGCGACATAGGGAATGTTATCAATAAAGGCAGAGAATAAAACAGAGGCAAAAACCAAAAGTGTATAGATTAGAAACAAATTGTCTCCGCTGATACGAATAAAAAGCTCTGCGATGGCATCAACAACTCCAGCTTCTGTAATTCCTGCCACAACAATAAACAACCCGGCTAAAAGAAGCAAGGTAAAATAATCGATCTCTTTGAAAGTTTTTTGGACAATTTCGAAAGAACCGGTTTTAAACCAGGCTCGAATGACTCCGATCAGGTAGAACGCCATGCAGATCGTACCGTTGGTAATGGAGGGCTTATCGGGGATAAAAGATGCCGTAATCAACAGCAGGACAGTTCCTAAAAGGATCCAGCTGGGAAATAAATCGGTAACGATCGTGCGCTCTCCGCAATGGATCTTTTGTTTCTCATTGCGAAACACGACCCAGAGAACCAAAGTAGAAACGATCGCTCCGATTTCTACAATGAAAAACAGTCCGATTCTGCCGTGATAAACAAAGAAATCTAAAAAATCCATCCCTGCATAGCCTCCTAGCAAAATCGAAGTCGTATCGCCTACCAAGGTTGCAGCTCCTTGCAGATTGGAAGCGATTGAAATTGCGATAATGCTGTTGACAGGACTAATATTCAGCTTTTTTGAGATCGTAATTGCTACCGGAGCAATCATCAGCACGGTTGCAACATTGTCCACAAAGGCTGAGATGATTCCTGCAAAAAGTGACAAAGCAAGAATGGTCCAGCGGACATCTGGCATTTTTTCAATGATCAGATCAGCCATCAGGGATGGCATTTTGGAATCAATAAACAAAGAAACAGAACCCATGGTTCCAGCAATCATCATTAAAACATTCCAGTCAATGGAAGAAAGAAATTGTTCCGCTGGAAGAATATCAAGCAAGACAAATAAAAGGGCAGATCCTGCTGCAACATAAGCACGATGCCGTGGTAAACAAAGAAGCAGGATATACGTAATTCCAAATAAGATCAGTGCAGTAAGCATAAATGATTCACCTCAAATTCACACAAGCTGAATTATACCGTATTTTTTAATGCAGATAAAGAAAAAAAGAAGGTTCTTTTTCTTTTTTTTCATGTCAAAACATTTCCTTTTTAACCGGGATTTAACAATGCTTTAACTGACGTTTAATGAAATAAGACTATGATAAAGCCTGTAAAACGGAGGAAATGAAAATGAAGAAGTTAACAGTTTTATGGTTAAGTGCTCTTTTGCTTCTAGCCGGTTGTTCCGGGACATCAGGAAATAACGAAAATCAAAATTCGGTGTCAACCCCTGAGACAACGGCGACGATCAATGTTTATACTCGGGATTCTTCCAGCGGAACGCGTGAAGCTTTTGAAAAAGCGGGGGACTTTGAGGGTGCTTTGACTGCTAAAGCAATTGAAGTGTCTAGCAATGGCGATATGGCAACCAAAGTCGGAACGGATGAAAATGGCATCGGTTATGTTTCTTTAAGCACTGATTTTGCGGCGAACAATGTCACTCCCTTGAATTTTGAGGGTGTTGAGCCAAGCGAGGCAACCGTTCTTGATGGATCCTACAAGATGCAGCGTCCATTCTCGTTTGTGACTCGGGCCTCTGGCGACTTTGACAGCGAAGAGAAAGAACAGCTGGTCGCAGCATTCCTGGATTTTTTACAGAATTCAACAGAGGGCATGCTGGTTGTGGAAAAAGCTGGCGGAGTTGTTGATAAAACACAAGGAACGCCATGGGAAGAATTGGCGAAGAACCATCCAATCTGCAGCCAGGATAACAGTACGATTACCCTTGCAACGGCCGGATCAACGAGCGTAGAAAAAACATTGAAAGCAGCGTTGGAAGCCTTCCAGCCGCTAGCAGGAAACTTCCAGTTTACAATGAATCAAACAGGTTCCGGCGATGGCTATAAGCGAGTTATGGGCTCAGAAAAAGATGGCGCAAATAAAGCCGATATCGGATTTGCTTCAAGAGAATTCAAAGCCGAAGAGGAAGATGTTACCCAGGCCATGGCCAGTGGAGTTTATTGCATTGATGCAGTGGTTACGATTGTGAATGCTGCCAATACAGCCGTTACCAATTTGACCCAGGCTCAAGTCAAGTCTATTTTTACCGGAGAGATCACAAATTGGGCAGATGTTCAGTAATCCTGCCAAAAGCATAAAAAAGACAGCTTAGCCTAGGGGCTAGGCTCTTATTTTGAAAGGAGAAAAACAATGGAAACCTCGCTTCGACATCAGCGTAATGCAGAAAAGCTAAAAAGAAAAATGCGGATCGATAAAGCATTTAAATACTTGTTTTTTTTAGCGGCCCTGCTTTCTGGAAGCTGTATTTTGCTGATTGTCTTGTTTATCTTGATCAAGGGCATACAGCCGTTTTTGCCAGGCTATCGTTATGGACAAATGGATTTGCTTCAATTTTTATTTGGAACGATGTGGCGGCAGGATCAGGCTGTGTATGGAGTTGGATATATTGTCATCAATACTCTGATCAGCGCTTTTGGGGCTTTACTGTTGTCTTTTCCAATTTCGGTATTGACAGCGTTGTTTATTGCCAAAATCGCTCCAAGAAAATTGAGCGCGATGCTTAGCACCGTCGTTGAATTGCTGGCATCCATTCCTAGCGTGGTTTATGGGGTTTTTGCTGCTGGGATGATTGTAAAACTGGTCAAATGGCTGGCTTCCTTATGGGGGATCAGTACGGCTGGAGGGAGTTCTTTACTAGCAGTCATTCTGCTTTTAGCGATCATGATCTTTCCGACTATCACCTCCATGGCGGTCACGGCTATTCAAGCTGTGGATCATGAACTGGAGCTTGGTTCCTTGGCTCTGGGAGCAACCAAAACGCAGACAAATTTTAAGGTAGTTTTGAAGTCGGCAAAATCCGGAATTTTTGCTGGCGCAATTCTGGGATTAGGACGGGCATTTGGGGAAGCAACTGCCGTCAGCATGGTTGCCGGAAACAAATTGTTTGGCCCTACTTTTGATTTGTTCGATATCACGCGCACATTGACCTCAACCATGTTGGCGGGACTAAAAGAGACAACGGGGTTGGATTATGATATTCGGTTTTCTGTCGGAATTGTTCTAATGGCCGTGATTTTGGTTTCGAATTTGATCTTGAATGCAGTAAAAGAGAAAGTGGGGAATCATGGATGAATGTCACAAAGAAACAGCAAAGGCAGCGCACTCTAAAGGATGCTTTTCTAAATGGGTTGACCGCTTTTTCGAGCATGCTTTCCGTTTTAGTGTTAACGATTTTGCTGGGCTATGTTTTTTCGAAGGGAATAGGATTGGTCAATGTGGATCTTTTAAGAAATCAATATTGGTCAAAAAGCGCAATCGTTGCCGTTGAGGAAGGAACACAAAGCGGAACCTTTGAACGGCCAGAAGATTTGCCAAAGGAGGCGGTCTGGAGTGAAAAATGGGGAATTGCTTTGATAGATGCTGTTTCTCATGAAAAACAAGCCCTTGTCTTGGTTGAACGAGTTGATGAGAATTCTGTTTTTGCTGCCACTGTTGATACCAGTGCTGGGCCTAATCAAGGGAAAAGCTATCCAGTAGTTCCTGGATTGCAGGTTCAAAAAATCGATTTTACAGACCAGCAAGGGAATGCTAATTTTACTGGAATGCTGGCTTCAGAAACGGCCGAGGAAATGGTTCATGCTTTGGATCAGGCGGTTTCGATCCGATCCGTATTTATAAAAACGCCAGGAGGAGGAATACGCGGTTCTTTAATTGCGACGTTATATTTAATTTTTGTTTCTTTGCTGTTTGCCTTGCCAATCGGAGTAGCTAGTGCTGTGTATCTGAATGAGATTGCAAAGAAAAATCGTTTTAATGGCTTGATTCGATCTGGAATAGAAACCTTGACTGGTGTTCCATCGATTGTTTATGGCTTGATGGGAGTCAGTGTTCTGTTTCCTATCACTGCGGCTTTCGGTGCTACAACGACCAATATTCTGCTTGGTTCATTGACTCTGGCTATCATTTTGCTTCCAACGATCATTCGTTCCACAGAAGAAGCTTTGCTGGTTGTTCCGCAGAGCCTTCGAGATGCTTCTTTATCCTTGGGGGCCAGTGAAACCCAGACGATTTTCAAAATTACGCTTCCTTGTGCGATCCCAGGAATTTTGACGGGGGTTTTGCTTTCGATTGGACGGATTATTGGCGAGTCCGCTGCGTTGATCTATACGATGGGAACGTTCATTAATGACAGTCCGAGCCTGCTGAGTCAGGGCACTTCTTTAGCAGTTCATATCTGGTCTGTAATGTCTGGTGAACAGCCTAATTTTGAATTGGCTTGTGCAATTTCAATTTTGATTCTGGTTTTTGTCTTGATTTTGAATCTTACAGTTAAACTTATCAGTCGACGTTTGAATAAAGCCTGGTATTAGGAGGAAATATGGAAAATTGTTTTGAAATAGAAAATTTAAATTTATATTACGGAGAGAAACAGGCATTAAAAAATTTGAACCTTTCAATTCGGAAAAATTGCGTAACGGCTTTGATTGGCCCAAGCGGCTGCGGTAAATCAACATTTCTTCGCTGTCTGAATCGAATGAATGATCTAATTGAAGGTTGTCGGATCGAAGGGAAAATCATGATTCAGGGAGTAGATATTTATGACCCTAAGACCAATGTCGTGGATTTAAGAACTAAAGTAGGAATGGTTTTTCAGCGTCCTAATCCGTTTCCCATGTCAATTTTTGAAAATGTAGCGTATGGTCCGCGCTGCCAGGGAATTAAAGATCGTCGGATTTTGAAAGAAATCGTTGAGAATTCGTTAAAACAGGCGGCTCTGTATGAGGAGGTTCATGATCGCCTGCATGAATCAGCGATGGGCCTTTCCGGTGGACAGCAGCAGCGACTTTGTATTGCACGGGCGATTGCGATGGAGCCGGAAGTGATTTTGATGGATGAGCCCACTAGCGCCTTGGACCCGATTGCAACCTCAAAAATTGAAGAGTTGATTGAAGAATTGAAAAAAAGCTATTCCATTATCATTGTTACTCATTCTATGCAGCAAGCTTCCCGCGTTTCGGATGATACCGCTTTTTTCCTGTTGGGAGAGATCGTTGAAATGGATACGACCCGAATGATTTTCAATCAGCCAAAGGATAAAAGAACGGAAGATTACATTACAGGTCGATTTGGATAAAAGGAGGAAAACGTATGGTAAAATTGGATGAAACCTTGTCTCTGTTTCAGGATCTGATTCAGGAAATGGCTCGAAAAGTTCGCAGCATGCATTGTCTTGCTATGCAAATTATGGAAAGCGGAGATAAGGAAAAGGCACTACAGCTTATTCAATTGGATGAATTTGTCAATCGTTATGAAGAGGAAATCAATGATCGGGCACAGGATGTTTTGGCTTTGCTTTCTCCAGTAGCCACGGATCTGCGCATCGTGATTGCGGGGATCAAAACTGCCAGTGATTTGGAACGTATTGCAGATTATGCAAAAAATATCGCTCGATATGTGATTAAAAATGGCCCAGTCGCCCCTTGTATCCGCCCAATTGCTCAACAGATCGGTGAGAGCTTTTTAGCTATGTTTGATCATACAATAGAGGCATATCAAGCGCGGGATGTTAAAAAAGCATTTCAGATTCCAGAAGAGGATGAGGTCATCAACCGTTTGTTAGAGGAAGTCCATGCTATTTTAAAAGAAGCACTGAAAAATCAGAAAATTGACGACAGCATTATCCCTACGGTCGGATTGCTGCGCAATTTGGAGCGCGCTGGAGATCATACCAAAAATATTTGTGAACATCTGATTTATCAGGAAAAAGGTCAGCATATTGACTTTGATTAATCGGTGGACTAATTAGTTTGCTAGATTCGCGTTTTAAAAAATGAGCTTGTTTTATCAGGCTCGTTTTTTTGAAGAAGTCAGCTATCAGAAGCGTTTCAATCTGTTGAGGATAAGGGCAAGTTGGAAGCTTCATGGCGATAAATAGCATTATTCAGCAGATTCTTGTTTAACAGTGTTTGCTGATTTCAAACAAAAAGCTCGCATTGACCGGAGATGATGATTTTCCGTTTCAACACGAGCCAACCCATAACCACATTGAAATGAGAAAATGCAGTGTAGTGTTCAGTTCTCATGGTGATGAAAAAAATTATTCCACGAAGCAGCGCTTTTGCTTGATTTTTCTCGTTCTCTTTTTGAGCTGGCTCTTATCGGCAAGCCTGCAGAGTAGAGAAAAGCAGCTGACGGAAGCGGTTAAAATCAAGCCGCATTCCGACATGGGTATTGGGCTGAAGACCACGGAAAGGAGAATCTTCTGGTGCATCATTCCATCGCTTCAGCGAATCCAGATCAAGATCTTTTTCGCAGTCAGCAGATTGCAGGACCCGCAGGTCGGTGACAGTCATTCCTCGAGTCAAGGTGCCATTAAGCTCAACATCAACATGCAAAAATGCATCTTTGACCAAGGAAGGATCAACGACCCAGGCTACAGCACAGGCATCATGGAGATGAGCATCTCCATCTTTAGCAAAAAAATCAAGCAATTCTGCGGCAAACTTACCGGTCTGATTGCCGAAACTGCGTATTGTTTCAATGTCTTCTTTTAATACGGGGCATTGTCGTGTCAGATTTACTCCAGCCATGTAGAGCGGCATTTTGCTGTGGAAAACGGTATAGGCTGCTTCGGGATCAACCCAAATATTGAATTCGGCAGCAGGAGTCCAGTTGCCGCAATATGCACCGCCTCCCATAAAGTAAAGTGCGCGGATTCGCTGTGCAATTTCAGGCTGTCGATGCAAAGCAGCTGCAATGTTCGTTAGCGGTCCGGTAGCAATTAGAATTAGATCCTCTTCGTTCATAGCGCTGCGGACAATGAAATCGACGGCATGTTCAGACTGAGCCGAAATCGTTGGCTCTGGCAGATGGGGACCATCCATTCCGCTGGAGCCGTGGACATTATCTGCGATGGTCAATTCCTGGATCGCTGGACCAGCATGGCCAGGATAGACAGGAATCTCCGTTTTTCCTAATACTTCCAGAACTTGCAGAGCATTACGTGTAACGTTAGGAAGATATCCGTTCCCGCCGACTGTTGTAATTCCTAAAACATTGAAGTGACTGCAGGCAAGCATGATTGCAAAAGCATCGTCATGACCGGGATCGCAATCTAGAATAATTTTCTGCATAAAATGACTCCTTCCTTCTCTTAATTTTTATTGTAACTTGTTGAATCTGTACTGTAAAGAGATCAGAAAAAGAAAACAGGAAGAGGGTAAGCTCTGCCTGTTTGCTTAGTGGGTGGAAACCTCATTGCCATTCCCTGCCTCAACAGCACATTTGGCAATATTGCAGGTATGATCACCCATTCGTTCCAAATTTCCTAAGATGTCACAATAGACCGATCCTCCAATTACAGTTGTACATTCCTGTTTGGCCATCCGTTCAAAGTGTTTCTGACGCGCTTTGTATTCCAGTAAATCCATGTAATTCTCATCTTCCATCAAAGAAGAATAGAGGGAATAGTCACGGTGCTCATAAATTTGAATGGAACGGTGCAACATATGTTTAAATAATTCAAACATTTGAAGAACATCTTCCTGAGCGTCTTTGGAAAATTCTGAACGTTCTTCATGGACCATTTCAAAAAACTCAACAAGATTGATGGTCAGATCTCCGATTCGTTCCAGATTTTTGATGATTTGAAGATGAAGATTGAGTTCTGCCATTTCATGATCAGAAAGCGGCTCTTTGGAGATGACCATCAGATAATCCGTGATTTTTTTATCTAAATTGTTGATTAAGGATTCAGTTTGCAAAATGATCTCCTTGTCTTCAGCATCTCCTTTTTCAACAAAGAAGGTTCTTGCTTCATTGACGATCTGATCTGCAGCTTCTGACATTTTTACCACAGCTCGCTGAGCAATATCCAAAGCGGAAGATGGCAGCTGGTGGGCAATCTTTTCGTCCAGGTCGTCTATCTTGACATCCACTCGTTCAGGTTCTTCACCTGGAATGATTTTTTTAACAAGCTGGCACATCTGTTTTAAAAATGGGAAAAAGAGAATGGTTGCGGCTACATTGAAAAGAATATGGGCCACGGCAATCTGCATCATAGGAGTGATATGGAGCAGTTTCGAGAGCCATTCGATCAGCATAATGTAAGGAACCAAAAGCAGCATCGCGATGATGGTTCCGACAACGTTAAATAAAGTGTGCAGTCCAGCGGTGCGCTTTGCTGCAAGACTTCCGCCGATGGCGGCAAAAACACCGGTAATGGTTGTTCCAATGTTGGAACCGAAAACAAAAGGTAACGCAGCGGATAAATTCATAGCACCAGCTTCATACAGCTTTTGAACAACGCCAATCGTAGCAGCGGATCCTTGAATTAGTCCGGTTAAAAGCGTTCCGGCAAGCAGGGCAAGCAGCGGCTGTCTTCCCATGACTTCTGCAAATTCAATGAATTCTGGAAGATCCTTCAGCATTTTAAGTGAATCGCCCATGATTCTTAATCCATAAAACAGCAGGCCAAACCCTAAAATAATTTCTCCTAAGTAACGGGTTCGTTTTCGCTTGGCGAAGGAAATGATTAAGCCTCCGACAAAGACAAAGTATAGAGCAAATTGTTCCACTTTCAGACCAATCAAAAATGCAGTAACGGTTGTTCCAATGTTGGCGCCCATGACGATTCCGGCTGCCTGTTCCAGCTTCATTAATCCGGCGCGTACCAGTCCGATCGTAATTGCGGTGGTTGCTGAGCTGGATTGAATCATGATGGTGACTACCGCTCCAATTAGAACCGCCATGATTGGACGGGAGGTATATTTGTCAATATAGTCGCGCAATTTATCGCCGGCGACGCTTTTCAGTCCATCTCCCATGAATTTTATTCCAAACAAAAATAGACCAAAACCGCCGAGAATCATATCCCATTGAATGTCTTGTAAAGTCATATAATCCCTCCTCTTTGTTAAGATATCAGAAATAAAATGCAAGAAATGTTAAATTTCTGTTAATTTCCTGATAAAATTTCATTTTTTTGCAGATAGATCGAATATGAAAAAAGGGCTTTCATCAAACGACGATGAAAGCCCTCATTTTTAAGCCTTTAATGATTTTCTATTTCCATCTGACTGTTTGCTTCAAGGGTACATTTGGCAATGTTGCAGCAGTGATCCGCCATTCGTTCCAGATTTCCGAGAATATCGCAATATACCGATCCTCCGACTGTCGTGGTACATTCTTGACGGGCCATTCGTTCAAAATGTTTTTGACGGGCCTTGTATTCAAGCAGATCCATGTAATTTTCATCCTCCATCAAAGCGGAATAAAGAGAATAATCGCCGTTTTTATAGATTGCGATCGAACGATTGAGCATATGTTTGAAAAGTTCGAACATGGCTAAAATATCATCCTTGGCAGAAGGACTGAAATCATGCTTGTCTTCGTTGACCATGTCAAAGAATTCAACAAGATTGACGGAAAGATCCCCGATTCTTTCCAAATTTTTGATGACCTGCAGATGCAGGTTAAAATCCTGCATATCCCGATCATTCAGATTTTCTTTGGAGATGCTCATTAAATAGGTTGTGATCTTGGTGTCGATGGAATTGATAAGTTCTTCAGCTTGATTGACCAGTTCCCGATCATCTGCGCTGCCTTTTAAAATGAGAAAATCGCGGGCTTTGTCGACCGCTGCATCGACTACTTCACCCATTTTAAGCACCGCCTGCTTGGCAACGTTTAAGGCACTGGATGGAAGCTGATGAGCAATGTTGGTATCCATTTCATCAATTTTGATTTCGATTCGTTCCGGTTCATCGCCTGGAATAATTCGTTTAACAAAAGAACACATCTGGGATAAAAACGGTAGGAAAAAGATTGTGCCAACCAATTTGAAGAAGATGTGTACGACGGCAATCTGCATCATTGGAGGAACGTGAAAAGTGGTAGAGAACCACGTTATAATCTGAACATAAAGCGGCAGACAGAGCATGCCAATGATTGCTGCAATGATATTGAACAAGGTATGCAAGCCGGCTGTCCGTTTAGCGGCAAGGCTGCCTCCAATAGCTGCGAAAACACCTGTGATGGTTGTGCCAATGCAGGCACCGTATACAAATGGCATGGCAGCAACTAACGTCATTCCGCCAGAATCATAGATTTTCTGAACAACACCAATGGTCGCTGCCGATCCCTGGATCAGGGCCGTCAGCACGGTTCCTGCTAACAGGCCCAAAAGCGGTTGTTCTGACATCATTTGAGCGAATTCAACAAATTGCGGCAGATCTTTCAGCATTTTAAGGGAATCTCCCATAATTTTTAAGCCGTAAAACATCAACCCGAATCCCATGATGATGTCGCCGATATAGCGCATTTTTTTCTTTTTTCCGAATGAAATGATCATTCCGCCGATAAAGACAAAGTACAAGGCAAACTGATCCATGCTCAGGCCAATTAAAAAAGCGGTCAGCGTCGTCCCAATATTTGCTCCGACGACAATCCCTGCAGCCTGCTCCAGCTTCATCAGTCCGGCGCGAACCAGGCCAATAGTGATGGCGATCGTTGCCGAACTGGATTGGACAACGATGGTTACCAGAATTCCGATCACGACCGCCATTAGCGGATTGGACGTATATTTGTCAATATAATCGCGAAGCTTGGAACCGGCTACGTTTTTCAGACCGTCTCCCATGAATTTGATGCCAAATAAGAACAGTGCGAATCCGCCAAGGATCATATCCCAGGAGATATCCTGAAGTGTGATTGGCGTCGATGTTAAAAACAGCATAGAAAACATCACCCCTATTTTCCTTATTTTAACAGAAAAGGGTTCCTTGGGTATGCTTTCTTGCTTGGTTCAAAAGTGAAATATGGTATAATAAGACCGCAAGGAGGCAGCTTGAATGAACTGTGTTTTTAAAAATAAAACAAGAGACAGCAGCTGGAAACAATATTATCCGCTCATGAATGAAATTGCTGATGCGGTGGAACAGCAGTGTCAGATTGAAAAAAAAGCCTGTGTTTCAGTGATCTTAGTAAAGAAAAAAAGAATCCATGAAATCAACCGGCAATATCGCCACTTAGATCGCCCTACTGATGTGATTACCTTTGCAGCCAGTGAAGGAGAAGTCTTTGATTTTGATGAAGAATGGGAGCTGGGAGATATATTTATCAATGTGGATGCAGTTGTCGCTCAGGCCAAAGAATATGGTCACAGTGAAAAACGCGAAATTGGTTTCTTATTTGTTCATGGACTGTTGCATTGTCTTGGTTATGATCATATGGAGGAAGCGGAGGAACAGGAAATGTTTGCTTTGCAGCGAAAGATCCTGGATCCAATCGTCAGTCGCTAATGAAAAAATTTCGAGTCGCTTTTGAAGGTCTTACCAAAGCGTTTTTTGACCGCAGCGTCCAGATCCAACTGGCTTTGGGAGGGCTGGCGGTGGCAGCCGGTGCAGTGCTGCAGTTGACGCTGATCGAGTGGATGTTGGTTGTGGTGTGTATTGGTACTGTGATCGCTGCAGAAATTTTAAATACCTGTATCGAACGGCTGGCAGATTTTGTTCAGCCGCATCAGGATCCGGCCATCAAGGTCATCAAGGATATGGCCAGTGCAGCAGTATTGGTGCTTTCCATAATGGCCTTGGTGATCGGTGTGCTTATTGGCTTAAATCATCTTATTTGAAAGGAGAA
>CALVGQ010000067.1 GCA_944327135.1 uncultured Erysipelotrichaceae bacterium
AATTCAAAAAGCGGATGGAAAACCCGGTTGAGAACCAGCGGGTTTTTGAGGACACTCAGCCCGCCATCATCGAGAAGGGACAGTGGGAACGGGTGCAGGAACTGCGGAAGAACAAACGCAGGCCGACAAAAACAGGAAGGACCAGCATGTTCTCCGGCCTGCTCTACTGCGCTGACTGTGGAGCCAAGCTGTATTTCTGCACCTGCAAGAGCTACAAGGATGACAGCCAGAACCATTTCGTGTGTTCCAACTACAAGAGCAACACCGGCTCCTGCAAAATCCACTATATCCGGGAACAGGTGCTTTATCGGATCGTGCTGGAAACCATACGGCAGACATTGAGTTATGTCCGTATGTTCCGGAAGGATTTCAAATTGGAAATGCTGGCGCAGGACGAGGAAAGCCGCAAGGCAGAACTGGCGGAAAAGCGGAAAGCCCTCTCCGGGGTGAAGAAGCGGATGGAGGATTTGGACCGGATTATCCAGCACATCTATGAGGACAATGTGCTGGGCAAGCTGTCTGACAGCCGGTACTTAAAACTATCCTGTCAGTACGAGAAGGAGCAGGCGGAGATTGAGCAGCTTGCCGTTGTGTTGGAACGGGAAATTGAAACACAGGCCGGGCGGGTTTCCGATGTGAATGAGTTTCTGAAGCTGGTGGACAAGTACCTGGATATTCCAGAACTCGACGCCGCCATTCTCAATGAGCTTGTGAGCAGGATCGTGGTACACAGCCCGGTAAGGGAGAACGGAAGGAAGCAGGTGCGAATCGACCTGTATTTCACCTATGTGGGGCAAATCCGCATCCCCTTGAAGATTGGACGGGAATCCCTAAACGAATCGGAACCGGCGTGACTTAACACGCCGGTTCCGACAAAAACACTTTTTACTTCCTTATGGGACGCTGCCTAACTCAGAAAGATCTTTTTATTCATAAGCTTTTAACGAATCAATTCGCCTTGAGCTGTTCCTGCGATGGCCGCAGCATTGGCTTCATCCGTATCGATATGCATTGCCAAAGAATATTGATTGGAAACACGAACGACCGTATCGTTGAAAACCAAAGACCGTCCGTTGGTTTCAATCTTAACTCCTACGATCTGACCATTTTCAACCCCATAATTCTTCGCATCTTCCGGCGTCATGTGAACATGACGTTTTGCCGCGATCACGCCTTTGTCGATCACCACTTCACCGCAAGGGCCAATCAGTTTGATGCCGTTGGTTCCTTCGATATCCCCAGATTCACGAATCATCGCAACGACCCCCAAGGCCCGTGCATCCGTTAAGGACAGCTCAACCTGAGTTTCTTTTCTAACCGGACCAAGAACGCTCAGCTTCATTTGCGATTTTGCTCCCACCAGCGTTACTTTTTCCTCACAGGCAAACTGTCCTGGCTGAGAAAGCATTTTTTTGCAAGTCAGCTGATATCCGGCGCCAAACAACGTTTCCAGATGTTCCTGAGACAGATGAATATGTCTTGCAGAGACTTCTACTAAAATTTTCTCCATGAATATACCCCTTCTTTCTGCATGTTCATTATAGTCAAAAACGTCCTAAGATTCAATGCCTTTGATTTTCAAAAAAATAAATTCGATAAAGCCCTGTCGAGCTATCCTGAGCTTGATAACCGGCCTCTTTTAGCTGCCGGTCCAGCTCCTGATCCAACGTCGCGATTTTCAAATAGTAGATGCCCTGAGGATCGATTGTTTCGGGAAGAAGAAAATGATAGGTCCCGATTTGGGTGTTGATCGTCGATGCCAGCGGTTCGATCGTTCGCGGGTCGATTTTTTCTGCCATCAAAAGAAAGATATTTCCGTAACCTTCCAGATTCACATTGGTATAGACAGGATATTCCTTTGTTTTCCACCCTTCTGATAATTCCTGCAAATCACTTAAAAGCGTGTCATTAAACAAGTACTGAGGATAAACCTCATCAGGATAAACGGCCAGATAATAAAAGAAAAAAGAAGCAAAGGAAAAAAGATAGGCTAAAACGATCCCCTTTCGAAGCGATGGCCAAATTGTCCAGCAATCGTTCACGCCTACGGCCGTGAAATAAGCCAAAGAAAGATAGATTCCATTGAGCTTGTTGATGTTGGCTCCAGCAATCAAAAGTCCTATTAAAAAAACACTGGCAAACATCAAAAAAAGAATAGCGGCATAACACAGTTTCCTTGATTTCCAGGAAACAACGGTTTGAACAGCTGTCTTGACAAGGCCATACAGCGTAAAAGGAATGGCAAAATAATACAGGGTCCCAAAAGATTGAAACGCATTGTAAGGAAGAAAATCATAAGAAAACAGCATTTTCAGATTGTTGAGATTCTGTCCAAAATGGGTCCATGAAATTTCACCGCTCCTAAAAGAATACAAACGATTGATCGAGATCCAATCCAGCAGGATTTCATCGATCCATCCAAAATTCACTGCCAGAAAAAGCAGGATCGGAATGCTCACGATCAACAGGATGAATGCTGACGCGATGACTTTTTTCCATTGGAATGAATGACAACGAAGCAAATAGAAAAGCACCATTGCTAAAAAAAGCGGAACAATCACCCAGGATAAGGCATACGAATAAAAAGACAATCCTAAGAAAAAGGCCGTCAGCGCATAGTCTTTAAATCGTTGGGTCTGCAGGGCTTTCACCATCATCCAGGTCCCCAGCGAAAAAACAGGCAAAAACAAATTGCAGTCCAGTCCCCAGCGCGAGGCCATGATAAAATACGGGCTCAATACTACCACAAAAGCAAAAATCAAGGTAAAACGCGTTTTTTGGGTTATCCGTTTTCCAAGCTGA
>CALVGQ010000068.1 GCA_944327135.1 uncultured Erysipelotrichaceae bacterium
GAGACCGGCAGACGTTAAATCGACCAATCGGCATTCTTCTTCAAAAACATCATTGCAGCCATCGAGCCGATGGCCCTGGGCATCATACACCGTGCTGTCACCATCAAATACGGCAATCGTCTTCCCACTGTTCTGCATTCCGCAGCAATTGACATACACCAACGGCACAAAATCTCGACCAGCCGCATGGCGAATGATTCGCTTATCTCTAGCCAGCTCTTTGCCGCGGGTCCAGCAGGAGGCAGAAATATTGACCAAAAAATCGACCCCCTGATCCAAATAACAGCGCGTGACATCCAAAGCATAATCTTCGCTCCATAAGTCTTCACATATTTCCACTCCAATTCGATAGGTCCGGCCATCGGCCTCAAACAGAAAAGGAGACAAGGTTTCTTTCGGATCCTGTACTTGATGCTGGATCTCCAGTCCCGATAAAAAATAGCGGCTGTCATCAAAGATCCGATAATCCGGATTCAAATGTTTGATCGTCCGGCCATCGCACGACTGGTTCATTTTTTTGACCCAATGCCCATGATGTGCAAACCAGGCCGCATTCAGCCGTACCGGTCTTCCATCTCGCCCCTTTTCGATTCCATGGATTGGCCCTGTTGAAAGGTTTCCATAAATGATCCCGATCGAATCTGACCAGCTTAAAATCGTTTCATTGGCCTGCTGAAGTGTTTCGACAAAATTCTGATCGAGCCACTTGTCCTGAAGCAGATATCCACTTACGCAAAGCTCCGGAAAAACAATCAGATCCGCTTGCTCTTGTTTCGCTTGATCGATCATTCGTTTCATCGCTGCCAGATTTTCCTGAAGCGCTCCTGCTTTCACTTTGATTTGTCCCAATGCAATTTTCATTCACGAATTCCCCATTTCCTTAGAATTTACCCCATTTAGTATAGCACACTCTTTTTCTTTCCAAAAAGGAAAAAGAACTGCTTTGTCCTGCTTAGATCCGTAGCAGTTCAACAATTTCCTCGGCACTCATCGAAGTGATCGATCCGCTGCTTCCCTCAATAAAAGTATCAGCCAAATTCTTCTTTTTCTCCTGCAACCGCAGGATCTTCTCTTCGATGCTGTCCTGCATAATCAACTTAAACACCTGCACATTACGGGTCTGACCTATGCGATAGGCGCGATCCGTCGCCTGATTTTGTGCGGAAAGATTCCACCACGGATCATAGTGGATCACCGCCTCTGCAGCAGTCAGATTCAGTCCGGTCCCACCTGCTTTCAATGAAATCAAAAAAACCGGGACTTGTCCTGTCTGAAATTCCTCAATGCGATCAACCCGGGTCTGCTTGTCTGTTTTTCCAATCAGAGTCAGATAACGAATCCCCAATTGATCCAACTGTTTTGCGATAAGTTCCAGCATCGTTGTAAAAGAAGAAAACAACAAAACAGGATGATGCCCTTGCACCAAAGCCTGAATCAGCTCAAGACAACCGCGCAGCTTGGAAGAAACAGTACTGATATTCTCATAAATCAATCGTGGTTCACAACAAAGCTGCCGCAGCCGAGTCAGCATCGCCAAAATCTCAATGCGATCAGTCGGATCAAGCTTCAGCTTCTCCTGTAATTTCGCATTAACCTGCATCAGATTAGCTAGATACAATTTTCGTTCCTCTTCATCAAAACTGATCGTGTAGGTATTTTCAATTTTATCGGGCAATTCCGCCAAAACTTCCCGTTTAAGTCGCCGCAAAATAAACGGTTCAACACGTTTTCGCAGCTGTTCGCTTCTTTTTTCATCTTGCTCACGAATGATCGGCCGTTCATACTTCTGTAAAAAATAACGATAAGAATACAGGTAATCCGGCATCAGAAAATCAAAAATGGACCACAGCTCT
This sequence comes from uncultured Erysipelotrichaceae bacterium, assembly GCA_944327135.1. Taxonomy (GTDB): domain Bacteria; phylum Bacillota_I; class Bacilli_A; order Erysipelotrichales; family Erysipelotrichaceae; genus CALVGQ01. The sequence goes on from CALVGQ010000068.1 coordinate 1,854, forward strand.
GCCAAATTATTTTCAATAGGTGTTCCTGTCAAGGCAAAACGGTGTTCTGCCTGCAATTGCTTGACGCAAAGTGCATTACGCGTCTTCTGATTTTTGATATACTGCGCTTCATCTAGGATGACGGCAAAATAATGCTGATCCTTCAAAAGCTCGATATCCCTCCGCAAATAATCATACGAAAGAATCAAAACATCTGCTTTTTCACTTTGTTCGATCTGTCTTTTTCGACTGGCCGCACTACCCAGTATTGAAATGCCATTCAAGTTTCGGGAAAACCGACGAATTTCTTCCTGCCAGTTCAGCAGCAAACTGCTCGGACAGATCACAAGACTTTTACGACCCACTTTTTTTTCGCTTTCCAGATAAGCAATCACCTGCAACGTTTTTCCCAAACCCATATCATCAGCCAAAATACCGCCAAAACCAAAGAAAGCCATTTTTTTCAGCCATTCTACTCCTGCTTTTTGGTAATCTCGAAGAATAGCTTCATAATGCTTCGGCAATGGGCTAAAAGAGGACGGCGTCTGAAAACGCGAAAGAAAATCCTCCATTGAAGGTTGCTGCTGCAGCGTCAAGGCCTTCATAGAATGACAAAGCTCCTCAGCCGCAAAAACCCGATACGCCGGAGCCTGCAAAAGATGATCAGCATCCCGCGGAAGTTGGATTCCCAGTTCATCTACTAGCTCATTTAATTCCGCAAGCTGAGGACTGTTGAGCGCCAGCAGCCGACCATTTTTCAAACGATGAAACTTCTTTTTGCGCCGATACGAACGAAGAACTTCCAGGATTTCCTGTGAATCCATTTCCACGCTGTCCAGTTCCACCTGCAAAAGATCTTCTTTAAACCGAAGACCAACACAAAGGTCCAGCTTTCGAGTCGTTCCCAAATTTTTCAGGGCATCACTGACATAAATCTCACAAAAATCAGCCAGCTGCAGCAGTCCCTCTTGAACAAATTGCCAGGCTTTTGGATCCGCTGTATTCATCACTGCCTGATGATTTTCCCAATCAATTCGATTTGCATAAAAAGATAGTATTCGCTCGATCTTCTCCAAAGTCAAAGAATGAGCAGGATGATGTTCATCAAATCCATACCCCTTTTGAGTGCCCAGACTATAGGTTAGCGTCAAACGGATTTCTCCATTTTCATCCAATTCTCCATACAGCTTAAAATCCGTTTCCTGCTGATCAAAAAGAGCTTCTGGCAATCCTTCAATACTTACTGCTTCTCCCAGATCTGAAAGCACATATTTATAAAACGCCTCCAGCTGCTCTTCCGGAATCCACAGTTCCTTTTGCGCCGTTAGAATTTTCAGCAATTCCATGCTTTTTTGTCCAGAATCTAGACAAAAACGAATAAAACGGTCATTTTTTAAAGTATAAACATTGTTTTTCCCAAAAAGAAGCATCTGCTGCCAAGGCAGGGTAAACTGCCAAAATAAGCGGCCTGCTTCTTCGATTGCTTTAGCCATCAAATGCAAAGTTCCCTGCTCTGTTTGAAAATTCAGCTCTGAGCACAAATCAGAAAGACTGCTATATAAATCAAAAAACTCATCCAGATTTTTCTCATTCACAATAAGCTGATCCGCCCCATAAGCCAGATGATGATCATGAAGCTGACGACGCAAAAAAACGATTTGCTGCTGTGCTTCTTCATCAAAGCTTTCCCAATCATGATCAAATGTCAGCATTTTTCCATAGGTGACCATTTCCTGATTTTCAATTCGCTGCAGAAACTGTTCCAAATTTTTAATTTTATACATTTTCGTCTGCCCAATTCGAAAATGCAGGATCAGCAGATCACGCATTCCAATAGCAGATTGTTCCAAACGGATTGCCAATCGAACCTTCTGATTCATCGTCAACCTATCCATCTGCTGAACAAAGCGCTGACGACACCGCTCGATCAGTCTTCGGGCCTGGATCTCCTGACGCTGCAACACCTGCTGCCTTTGCTGAAGCTTCCGGCGCTTTTCTTTTTCCAGTTGCTCCTTTAACTGCCTATCCTGCGTTTCAAAGTAAGGAAGATCAGTCTCTGGCAAAGAAAACAGCTTCAACAAAACCGCACCAACATGAGCGCATCCGCTGTTTGCACGGCAATAGGGACAGTCACAGGAAATTTCACTCACTTTTAAGCTCGGATCAAGAACCAACTGAACATGATTTTTATAATAATGGGCCCGGAAAATGGCTTCCACCCGAATTGTTTCCGATTCTGAATCAAAGCGAACCGAAAATTCCTCAAATGTCCCGTGATCAAAATAATACACAGAAAGCTCCCGATCCTCTTCCTTTGGAATCAGCCGCAAAAATTCCTGTTCGCCAATCAGCATGACCACGCCTCCTTTTTGACCCTACACCCTTTATATTATCACATCTTGTTCTTTTAATAAGCAGCGCTGGATCCCCTACAAGATTTTGTACTGCAATTCAGCCGACACACCTGTATTCGTTAAAATGTTTGCTGACTCTTTTAACGAGTTGGAAAATATTTTTTACATCTTCTAAAAAACCGGTTACACACAAAACCGGTCTTTTCCTTTCAATCAGAGCCATCTCTTCAAAAAATCTACCGTGTTACGCCATGCGATTCGTTCCACTTCTTCCTCTTTGAATTTCGCACGCAGCGCTGCAATCAAATTTTGAGCCATCCGAGCGCTGGACAGATCCTGCCCCATCGAACTCTCATGATGATCAAAAAAATCCATAAAATCAAAGCCAATTCCAATAGCCTGAATTCCCGCCAATTCTTTCATCCGCAGCGCATGATTCGCCAAATGTGCAGCATCTTGGTTCTGCGGATCGGAATCAATAAAATTACGTGCCGCATTCAAACCACTTAATCCCCCCATTTCAGCCAGTGCCTTAAACTGCTGATCAGTCAAATTACGCTCTGCTGCAGCAAGGCTTCGCAAATTGCTGTGGGTCGCAATGACCGGTTTGGTTGACGTTTCCAGAATATCCCAAAAGGTTTTTTCGTTGGCATGCGACACGTCGATGACCATATTCAGCTCGTTCATCTTACGGACGGCCCGTTTTCCCAGCGCGCTCAGCCCGCGCAGGCTGCTGCCATCCTTTCCGCTGGCCAAGGCGTTCTGTTCGTTCCAGCACAGTGAAGCAATCCGCACCCCATGGTCATACAACCATTGGATTTTTTCCTCGACCTGATCTGTAATTCCACACATTCCTTCTACCGTCAAAATCACGTTGAGCGAGGCTTCGGATTGAAAATCGCACGGCGAAAGAATCGGATGAACCGGACTGCGGCGAATCTCCTCCTCGGCCGTCAGCACCATTTTCTTCATCCGCTCCCAATCCTCGGTTCCGCTAAAATAACAAGCAATCGCCGACCAGCGGATCTCACCCGCAATCAGCTTGTCATAGTGCCGCTCCATCAGCACGTTTTCACTTTTTTCTTTTTCCTTCGTTTCTAAAATATTCGTTCCGATATCCGCGTGCATATCAAAGATTTTCATAACTTATTCCTCCTTCTGAATCTGCTGATTTAGCCATTTTACTAATAAAACCATGGCATAGGTATCCATTCCGCAATATTCCATCAATTCATTTTCAATGTCCCCTTTCTGAGCCTCACCATTCCGATCCAAGCTGCGCCATTTTTCTACCGCATCCATTCCATGGGAAATCGCCAGATCACTATATCGATATTCTTTGGAAAAAACCGAAAGCAATACTTTCAAAGAATAAAAACCACGCATTCGCAAATCATAGATCAATCCATTCATAAACGGAACGCTCAGATCAACAATTCGTTCGCTCAGTCCTTGGAGTGCCTTTGCATATTGCGGAAACTGTTGAGCCAGTTCCAGCAAGCGAATTTTTTCAGCTCCCTCTCCATTGTAGGCGACAATGCTTCCGCTTTCAGGAATATCTTGCAACAGTTGCTCAATCAAGGCTTGACGACAGTCTCCAGTCCCAACAAATTCATGATGCTCAAGCTGACCTGACTGATCTAAAAGATGCAAAGAAAACTCAAAAGGGACAACATCAAACGGGCGTAGCCCCGGATAAGGCGGAATCGCAAAAGTTTCCCATTCAAAATCCAAAAATGAGAGCGGATAAATCAAAACCCTGTCCATCCAAGCTTTCAAGGCCAGCCGATCCACAAACAACCCGCCATGGCGGGATGCCATGATCTGTGCATATTGTTGGCGAGTTCCTTCAATGGCCTCCAACGGGGCTTCCTTTAAGCGACGAATTCCCTGCTGAAACAGCTCATTTTTATGTTGCGAAGAAACCAATGTTAAAATCGAATCCTCCTCCAACTGTTGTTCTTCCGGAAAACAAACCGAATAATAACGACATCGCACACGGCGAATGCAGTTTCGATTTTTTTGTGCTGGGAAGCTTTCCATTTCAGCGATCTTTTGCATTTCTTCTATCATTGGCAAAGGATTCTGCAGATGACTTTTAACAAGAGAAGAGATTGAACCAATCGGCGTTCCCTTCGCCGTAGTAAATTCTTCTGCAACAACAAATAAGGCTTGCGGATCCAGTTGTTTTCCACGACGATAATCCCTGTTCAGATGGACGATCCGAATCTGTTTAACTAAATAACCCAGACGCTGCAGCACCCAGACATGGGTGCAGTAATACTGCAAGTCATCTGATTTAGGCAGCAAACCGATCAGCACAAAATACAGATCCCAGCCATCCTCATTGCGATGCATCAGCGGAACCTTAATACGAAGCCCTTCCAGTTCAAAACGAGCCTTGACCAGCCAATCTTTTTCTAGCATGGCCGCCATGGCCTTTTCTGGAGGATCTCCACGCTGACCCACAAAGTGATCATCCGGCACCCCTAGCTTTTCCATGACTCGCTCACTCACCGCTTCATCCATACGGATATATTGTACTTTGGGTTCCTGTTCAACATGCAGTGAATTCCAGAACATCCGCGGGCAACGACTCATCTTTTTTAAATCTGAAATATGATACATATGAATCACCGCTCCTATTGTATCAAATTCTGAAGTCAAAGAAAATCGCCGCCCGCCATTTCAAAAAAAATAAGCCGGATTTCCGGCTTGCTGACTTAAAAAACAAAATTTCCTTGGCGAAAAACCGCTTGGGACGTACCATCCTGACAGATTCCATCAATCTCCATATCAGCACTTCCAAACATAAAGTCCACATGGATCATTGAAAGATTGCTTCCAGATTCTGCCAATTTTTGTTCACTCATCGCCGTTCCGCCTTTCAGATTCATCGGATAAGCCCGCCCCAGTGCCAAATGACACGAGGCATTTTCATCAAACAATGTATCATAGAAAAGAATGCCCGACCGGCTGATTGGCGAATCATGGCTAATAAGCGCAACTTCACCAAGATAACAGCTGCCTTGATCAAAGCTCAGCAGATTATGGAGCGCTTCCTCATTGACCTCGGCCGTCCCCTTCACCGCCTTGCCGTTTTCAAACGTCAGGGTAAAATTCTTAATCAGTTTTCCTTGATAATTCAGCGGTTTGGTGGCTGTGACCATCCCGTTCACGCCGGTTTTCAATGGCATGGTGAACACCTCTTCGGTCGGCATGTTCGGATTAAATGGGATGCCGCCCAGCGTCGTTTCCATCCCACCGGCCCAGATGTGATCCTGGATTAGCTCGACTGTCAGATCGGTCCCCAGACTATTTTTAAAGTGCAAAGCTTTGAAATTCAAAGCATTCAGCCGTTCACAATGCTGCTGAATTGAAGCACTATGCCGTTTCCAGACAGCAACTGGATCTTCTTTTCCGTCGACATAAACACTGCTCAAAATTGCCTTCCACAACGCTGTTTCTGCCTCCGTAGGTGAAAGAAGCGGAAAAACTTTTTTTGCCCAGGTCGAATTAGGGACCGCCGCAATAGACCACTGTCCATGATTAGCCGCCGTGTAATACTGAAATCGTTTCAATTTCTGCTGGCGATGGATCAAAACCTCCTGCATTTTTTGTGAATCGGTTCCTTCCATGATATCCGGGATCCTGGAATCCAGGCTGAGATAGGCACAATGACGATCGATCTGTTCCTGTTTCCGATCGATCAGCCAGTTTGGAACCCGCTGAAGAACCTCTTTCTTCGCATACGTTGCATCCAGACGGCCAAGACGCTCATCACTCCAGTCCACCTGCACTTCTTCTGCCCCCAGCTGATAAGCTTCCTGCGCACAAAGCAAAGCAAAATCTGCGCAATGAACGGGACTGTTTATGATTAAAAGCTGACCTGGCTGGATATTGACCCCACTTTTTATGATCAATCGGGCATACTGTGCCAATAAATTTTCAGATACCATCACTTTCTCCTTTACAAGCCATGCGAAATAGGCAACATGGCGGCTCCAATCACTCCCGGTTCCTTTAAAGCAGCTTCTTTAAATTCTACAGTTCGCATAGGCTCATGAACCATCGACCGAAAATATCCCTGAAGTTTTTCAAAGAAACAATCTTTTGCCTTCATGCATCCGCCTCCCACAACAAAGACATGCGGATCTGCTACATGAGCAATGGCTGAAAACATGATTGCCAGATCATAAGCCATCTGATCCACGATTTCCAAAGCGATCGGATCGTTTTGACGAGCCAGTTCAAACACATCCTTCGCATCACGGATCGATTCACCGATCTTTTCTTTTCCGATTCGCGCAATAGCCGTACCACTGGCATCATTCTCCACTGCACCCGCATTAAGATGATTTCGCTTGATCCCATGCCGATCGATGATGATGTTGGCAATTTCACCGGCATAACCGTGCATTCCCGAAACAACCTGCCCATCCACAATCAAAGCGCCTCCGACTCCTGTTGAAATGGTTACATAATAAACGATCGGCTTCAGCCGGCCGGCTCCGACCAGTGCCTCAGCCAGTCCTGCCACATTGGCATCGTTATCCAAGAAAGTTGGAAGATGAAAGCGTTCCTCAAGTTTTTTCGCAAACGGATATTCCGCCGCTCCAGGCAGATTAGTAGACATTTTCATCACCTTTGCTACAGTATCTACCGGTCCTGGAACCCCAATTCCGATTCCAATACATTCTTCCCAGTTTTCGATTGTTTCAATCATCGTGATTAAATTTTCCAGTACCTGATCCGGTCCTTCCTGGGCGTAAGAAGGCCCTTTCAGCTCCTGTAATACTCTTCCGTCCTCACTGACTTTCGCCACACGAACATGGGTTCCCCCTAAGTCAATTCCAATGATTTTCTTCATTTGTTTCGCTCCTTTGTGTTCATTATAGCGTTTTCAATAAGTAAGCTCAAGGCGCTCTTTAAAGAAAACCTTCGCCTAAGCGAAGGTAACCTTTCCATAACAGTCATGATCTTTAGCATGGGTGATCTGAACCTGTACAAATGTTCCAAATTCCAATGGACGATCGCTGGTAAAAAAAATCGTTCCATCAATTCCATCCGGTGCACTATGAATCGAACGACCAAGATAACGCCCAGTCAATCCATCCTGATTTTCCACTAAAACCTCCAGCGTTTTGCCGACTAACTCCTGACTCTTCTGATCCGCAATCGCCTGCTGCAGCGTCATCAGGCGGTCCAGCCGCTTCTGCTGGATCGCTTCTTCTATCTGATCAGGAAAATCAAAAGCCGGCGTATCCTCTTCTTTGGAATACGTAAAAGCACCCAAACGATCCCAGCCGATTTCTTTCACAAACTGCAGCATAGTTTCAAATTGCTCCTCAGTCTCCCCTGGGAACCCGACGATCATTGTCGTTCTTAGTACCGGCATCGTAAACCGTTCTCTGATCTTCCGGCAAATCGCCTTGATTTCACTGCTAGTCCCTCGACGATTCATTGCTTTCAGCATCGCATCATCACCATGCTGCACCGGAATATCAAAATACGGGAGTACCTTTTCACATTGAACCATCGTATCAATCAGCTCGTCGTCAATTTCATCCGGATACATGTATAAGATCCGGATCCAATGCAATTTCTCGATTTGATTGATTGATTTTAGCAGCTTTGCCAGATGTCGTTTTCCATCCAGATCACTCCCATAGCGAGTTGTATCCTGTGCAATCAAAACCAGCTCTTTGACTCCACTCTCTGCCAACTGCCGAGCCTGCTCAACCAAAGAATCCATTGGAAATGAATGATAGGGACCTCGAATCAGCGGGATCGCACAATAAGCGCAGCGATTACTGCAGCCTTCTGCAATTTTCAAATACGCCATCCAAGGCTTGGTGGATAACACACGCCGACACTGCTGAAAAGAGGTCGAAATCGTTAATCCCAGCTCCTCACTTAGAATAGCAGGGAGCTCAGGATATTCATCCATTCCAATAAACCGATCAACCTCCGGCATCTCCTCGATCAGCTGCGTTTTATAACGTTTTGCCAAACAACCCAGAACGATCAATTTACGACATCGATCGGACTTATATTCGGCCATTTCCAAAATCGTATTGATGGCTTCTTCTTTAGCAGGCTCAATAAATCCGCATGTATTGATCATCAGCACCTCTGCTTGTTTTGGATCATTGACCAGCGTACATCCTGCGCTGACCAGCAATCCCATAATCTTCTCACTGTCTACTAAGTTCTTACAGCAGCCCAAAGAGATAAATCCAACCTTCATACGCGCCTCCTATTGAACCAAATTATAGGTTTCCGGACTAATTCCGGAGCAGCTAAACATTTCAGAATCTGCTTGACGAATCAAGCTTCGATCCGCTCCTAGATCAAACTTAAAAATCCCCTGATCTAGAAATTCATAGCCCGTACTCTCTTCAAACCAGATCGTTACGACCTGATCTTCCAGCGAATAATTGCCTTTCAGCTCGCTCATGCCGCTGCAGACATTCAGATTGACTTCAACGCGGTGATCCTCATGAAACGTCATGGTCGTTGGAGAATTTTCCGTATTTTCTATATAAGAGGCTTCCATTGCAGTTTCCGTAAACTGAGGATCTTCTTCAATTTCCGGATTCTGTCCGGCTCCTGCTGAATCCGTTTTTTCCTCCTCTGACTGCAGCTGTTCTGATTCTGTCGTCACAACAGGAGTCGGCTCTATCGTGGAAATCGCTTCAGGGGTTTCTTCTTGAGTCTGACATCCGCTCAGCAGCATCAAAGCCAAAAAGAGAATTGCAATTTTTTTCATCTTTATTCCTCCTCGCGTTACATTATAACAGGAAAAAATCCGCTTCACCAGTTATCCTGGAAAAAGCAGATAGGAAAAAGATGACTATTTAATCATCAAGGACTTTACCAGGATTCAAAATACCATTAGGGTCAAATGCCGCTTTGATCTTTTTCATTAATGCAAGCTGAACCGATCCTATTGACTGCTTCAGATATTCCCGTTTAGCATGTCCGATCCCGTGTTCGCCGCTGACTTGACCTCCCAGCTCGCGAGCCTTGCGGTAAAAGCCATCCATGCATGCTTTCAGTGCCGTTTGCCACGCGCTCTCTTCCATTTGATCGCGGCAAACATAGACATGCAGATTGCCATCTCCAGCATGACCAAAGCTGCGGATGCGCAGCTGATAACGCTCGGCGCATACACGGGTGAACGCGATAAATTCTGCTACGCAGTCGATATTTAACACCACATCACACTCATCCATTTCAGTCGTACTATTTTTGATTGCTTCCAAAAAAGCCCCACGGGCATTCCAAATCGATTCCTGTCTTTCTTCTGTATCAGATAAGAAAACATCCAGCGCTCCATTTTCCATCGCGCAATTCGCAGCTTGATCCAGCATTGTCTCGATTTCCTGAGTACTGCTGCCACTATAAGAAACAATCAGATAGGCTGGATAATCTCGATTTGGAAAATCTTTGCCTAAATATTCCTGCGCGTCATCCAGCACCTCTTTTTCCATAAATTCGATCGTTGTTGCAACAAACGGCAGCTGCATGATTTTCGGCACAGCCTTGAGCGCGTCATCAAGTCGATTAAACGGAATAAGTAGGCTGATCATTTTCTTTGGTGACGGAAGCAGCTTCAGCGTCAAGCGGGTTACGATCCCCAGCGTGCCCTCCGAGCCGACCAGAAGATCTTTCAAACTGTAACCGCTGCTATTTTTCGCGATCTTTCCGCCCAGCTCAAGGATCTCGCCATCGGCCAAAACCACCTGCATGCCGCGCACATAATCGCGGGTCACGCCATAACGTACCGCTCGCATGCCGCCGGCATTGGTCATCACATTGCCGCCGATCGTCGCGCTTTTCTCTCCAGGGTCCGGAGCATAAAGCAAGCCCTGTTCGCTGGCTGCTGCCTGAAGCTCCATCAACAGCACGCCCGGCTCGACGACCGCCGTCATCGTATCGCGATCGATTTCCAAAATGCGATTCATCAGCGCAGTGGAAAGCACGATCCCGCCAACCAGCGGAACGCACCCGCCGCAAAGTCCGGTTCCCGCTCCCCGCGGCGTGATCGGCAAGCCCTCTTGATTGGCGTAGGCTAAAATACGCGAAGCCTCTTCCGTGCTTTTGATCTGCACCAGCGCCTCGGGCTGGCCTTTTCCATAAAGGATCATTTCATCGTGAGTATAATCGGGATGGATCGCATCATGGCTGAACAACCGCTCCGCACCGACGATTTCACGCAGCACGGCCAGATCTTTTTCTTCTAGTTTTCTAAACATCCGCTTTCCTCCTTCAATTCTGCAATCAGCCGCGGAAGCAATTCTGCTACATCATCCACGATCGCAACATGAGCCAGTTTAAAAATCGGAGCCTGCGGATCTTTGTTGATGGCGACAATCAGTTCACTGTTTTTCATTCCAGCAGTAAACTGAATGGCCCCACTGACCCCGCAGGTGATGATCAATTTCGGCTTTACTGTTCTTCCAGAAAGACCAATTTGCTGATAGACCGTTCCCCATCCTTTCTCAACCATGGGACGAGTAAACGCCACACTGCCATGCAGCAGGTCTGCCAGTTTACGAATTTGTTCTAAAGTTTTCTGATCCCGGACACCTTGACCGGCAACTACCAGCACCTCGGCCTCCTCAATGCTGTTTTCAGTGGGCTGATGGATCCGCTCCAGCACTACCATGCCAGAGTGCCTCATCGCCTCAGTGACCTGGCCGATTTCAATCATGCCTTGCGGCTGTTGCAGCCGTGCAGCGGCACTCATGACCTTATAACGCACAGTTGCAAACTGCGGACGACAATGAGCATTGATGATCTGAGCCATGATGTTCCCTCCAAAAGCTGGACGAATCTGAACCAAATCCGTATTTTCCCGCATTTTTAACTGAGTACAGTCCGCCGTCAATCCGGTTCTGAACCGCACCGCGACCCGAGGTGCCAAGCTTCTTCCTGTTGTCGTCGCTCCTACCAGGCAGACAGAAGGTTTCATTTTTTCAATGCAGTCCGCAAAAACCTCGGTATAACAATCAGCCCGAAACGCACCCAAGGCCGGATCATCGTAAAGATATACCCGTTCTACCCCTGTCCAAAGTAATTCCTGAGCCAGTTCTTTGATTTGATCCCCAATCATTAGGGCACAAACTTTTTGATTCGTGCTTTTCATCAGTTCCAATGCTTTGCCGATCAGTTCCAAGCTCACCGGATGAATTTTCTCGCCATCATGCTCAATATAAACCAAAACACCCTGATACTGACTCTTATCGATTTCTTTCCGCTGCAAGGTTTCCAGAGAAATCGCCTGAACCGGGCAATTTCTCATGCAAATCTGACACATCTTGCAGTTCGCATTCACCACGATCTGATCTTCCAGAAGATCAAGAGCTTGAAATGGACATTGCTGGACACACAAAAGACAGCGTGTACATTTTGCAGGATCAATCTTCAATCCGGCCATGATCATTTCCTCCCTGAATAAATTTTTTCTTTTTCAGCAAATCTGCCAGCAAAGCCGCATTTTCGCCACTGCTCTTCTCCCATTGAACAGCTTCTGCCGATGCCTCTGGTTCAAACATGCGTTCTACCTGAGTAGCCGATCCGTTTAATCCATATCGTTTTGGATCCCGATCAGGACATTGGTCCAACGTCATCCAATGAATCATTTTGCGGTCTGCCATCCGCTTTTTGATATAAGACGGCAATCTAGGCTGAACGATTCCTTTTTCTACTGTAAGAAGACATGGCAGACTCACCTCGATTCGCGCCAGCACATCCATCTGTTCCTGCTGAACAATCAAGCTTGTTTTGGATACCGATTCTATCTTTTTCACCCAGCTTACATGCGGAATTTCCAAAACCTCAGCAATCGCCGGTCCCACTTGAGCGGTGTCCCCGTCGATCGTCTGCTTTCCGCATAAAATCAGATCGAATTCTTTTCCCATTGCCTGAATTCCCTGTGCCAGCGTATAGGATGTCGCCAGCACATCCGCTCCAGCAAACCGCCGATCACTCATCAGCCATGCTTCATTAGCCCCTAGTGCAAATGCTTCCATTAGCACTTCTTCTGCTGCCGGAGGCCCCATGGTCAGCACATCCAGCGTTCCTCCCATCTTTTTCAAAATCTGCATTCCTGTTTCCAAAGCGATCAAATCATACGGATTCATTTTTGTTTCAATGCCCTCACGAATCAAGACCCCGGTTTCTGGATCGACCTGGACCTTCTGGGTGTCTGGAACTTGTTTGATGCATACTAAAATTTTCATCGTCCTGCTTCCTCCTTTACGCTTAGATGCTTCTGGATCCGATCGACTGCCGATTCTGGATCGCTGTTTTCAATCGCCTCTAAAATTTCCTCATGCTGTTCGATCAGCTCTTTTAAATCTGGAAAACGCTTGCGTAATATCAAACGATTGCGATTGACCGAATGCTCGATCAGCGAAAGGATTGCCTGGCTACTTTGAATCAACAGCTGATTGCCCGAGCATGCTGCCAGCATCAGATGGAAATCCAGATCGAGACGATCTGCCTGCTTTCGATTAGTACAACGTTTCATACGATTTAAGATCTTACGCAGCTCACTGCCATCACTGCGCAAAGCAGCCAGCCGTGCCGCTTCACTTTCAATACAAAGACGGTACTCCTTCAGCTGCTCATCAATTCCCTCTTGCATCAAAAACAACGGAGTCAACGTATTGATAAACTGAGCCAGATGAAACGGTTTCAGCACCGTCCGACCTTTCGGATGAATTTCCGTCATCCCCATCATGTTCATTGCGCTCAGCGCTTCTCGCACACTGGAACGAGAAACATTCAGCGCTGCAGCCATTTCTCGCTCTGAAGGAAGTCGATCGCCGATCTTCAGCCTTCCCAGTTCAATCTGTTTCAAGATTTCTCGAACGATTTTTTGACTCGCCGTCTCCATCCGATCCCCTCCATCTGGTCCTACCACTTTTATGATAACAGAAAGATTCATTGATTGAAAGGGCTTTCATTTGTTCTTTAAACAACCGCTGACAAAGTACAGAAAAAAAGGTATAATTGGACTGGTGATTTTGATGCTACAAGTTAATCAGATTGTCTGCCCTATCTCGGCAGATCTTAACAATCTAAAACCCTGGATTGCTAAAAAATGTGCGATCGATCCCCGGGACATCCTTTCTTATACGCTGGTCCGACAATCATTGGATGGAAGAAAGGAGCTGTGCTGGAAGCTTTCTGTTTGGTTAGAAACACCACTAGAAAAGAAACTGCTCCAGCGTCATGATCCTGACATCTTTCCAGCAAATAAAGTCCCTAAGCAGGTTTATACCAGCAAGGCTGCCTCTTTTCGACCCATCGTTGTAGGATTTGGTCCAGCTGGAATGTTTGCTGCTTTGGTCTTGGCAGAGGCAGGGCTGCGTCCCATCGTTTTGGAACGTGGAAAAGCAATCGATCAGCGAGTTCAGGATGTCCTCTCTTTTTGGAAAACAGGTCTTCTTGATCCACAAAGCAATGTTCAGTTTGGTGAAGGCGGAGCCGGGACTTTTTCAGACGGAAAGCTGACTACCCGTGTCAAAGATCCCCGCATTGCTTATATCCTAGATCATTTGATTGAAGCGGGGGCTGATCCAAAAATTCGGATTCTCCAACATCCCCATATTGGAACAGACCGACTCAGAGAAATTGTTAAAAAGATTCGCCAGAAGATCCTTCAGCTCGGCGGCGAGATTTTTTTTGAACAAACCGTCCGCAGCCTGATCCTGCATCATGGCGAAGTAGCTGGGGTTATCACTGATCAGCAAGCGTGGTACAGCAAAGCGGTGCTGCTGGCAATTGGACACAGTGCTGCCGATACTTTCCGCTCGCTGGCTGCTCAAGGAATTACCCTGGAAGCCAAAGAATTCGCCGTTGGAGTACGAATCGAGCATGCCCAGAGCTGGGTCAATCAGCAGCAATATAAAAAGTGGACGGATCATCCGGCTTTAGGCAGTGCAGAGTACCGATTAACCCACACCGCCTTGAATGGCCGCGGGGTCTATACCTTCTGCATGTGTCCTGGCGGAATGGTCGTCGCCGCCGCCAGCAATCCTGGACAGCTGGTCATCAACGGCATGAGCGAATCGGGAAGAAACCTTCCCAATGCCAACAGCGCCATTCTTGTTCAGGTTCGCCGTGAAGATTTCAAAAATGAAGTGTTGGGCGGGCTTGAATGGATCGAAGCGCTAGAGAAAAAAGCCTGGCAGCTTGGCCAAGGCAATTTCCAAGCGCCGGTCCAATGGGCCTTTGATTATCTTGGTCTAAAGAAAGAACCACAGCCTGTTCAGCCAAGCTATCCATTGAAGACAACCTGGTGTTCTATGGAATCCCTGTTCCCAGCCCCATTAAATCAGGCACTTAAAGAAGGTTTGCTTGCCTTTGATCGAAAGATGCCCGGCTTTGCTGGAGGACTTTTAACTGCCGTTGAAAGCCGTTCCTCCTGTCCGCTTCGGATCCTGCGTAATGCTTCGATTGAAAGCATCAGCACTCCTGGACTTTTCCCTTGCGGAGAGGGAGCTGGTTATGCTGGGGGAATCGTTTCCAGTGCCTTAGATGGTCTAAGAGCAGCGGAAGCAATCCTAAAAAAAATCAATAGCTGAAATTCAGATATTGTTCACACAAAACCCATACTTTCTCCACAATTGGGCCCTATACTAACAGCATAGAAAGAAGGAGATATGAATGGAAACCATGGAAGAAAACATTCATCCCAATAAAAAACAAAAGAATGGTCTAAAAACCATTCTCCTCAGCGCCGTACTGGCGGCAGCAATCGGATTCAGTTCCGGTGCCTTAGCAGTTTATGTCCTGCAGCCGCAAACACAAACTGTGATTTATCAAAATCCCAACAACACGGCCCTGACCAGCACCAACAATGAAACCTTAAATAATGTTTCTCAAGTGGCCGCTTTGGTTCAGGATAGCGTCGTTGAGATTCGAACCGAAAAGACCGTTACCGGAACCTGGCTGCAGCAGTATGTTTCTGAAGGAGCCGGTTCTGGAATCGTTTATTCCAGCAATGGCTATATCGTCACCAACAATCATGTTATTGATGGGGCGACCACGATCACGGTTACGATGCATGATGGAACCAGTTATCCTGCCGAATTAATTGCGACCGATTCCAAAACAGATGTGGCTATTTTAAAAATCGACAAAGAGGATTGCATTCCTGTAATTCTGGGTGACAGCGACACACTGGTTGTCGGAGAAGCGGCCATCGCGGTCGGTAATCCTTTAGGTCAGTTAGGAGGAACGGTCACCAATGGCATTATCAGCGCATTGGATAGAGAAATCACGCTGGATGGCCGGACGCGCAATCTATTGCAAACTAATGCCGCAATCAATCCGGGGAACTCAGGAGGTGGACTATTCAATGCCAATGGTGAGCTGATTGGATTGGTTGTCGCCAAGTCCAGCGGTGAAGATGTGGAAGGATTAGGCTTTGCCATCCCTGTCAATGATGTCAAAGAGGTCGTCGAAGAACTGCTGACCAACGGTTATGTCAGCGGTCGACCGGCACTTGGCGTTAGCGTTGTTTCTATCACTTCCTATCAGCAGGCTCTTTCTTACGGGGTCAGCAAATACGGCGTGTTCATCGCTGAGGTCCAAAGCGGTTCTGCTGCAGAAAAAGCTGGTCTTCAAGCCAATGACTATATTGTTTCAGTGGATGACATTGCCATTGAAAGCTATGATGACCTGGCAGCAATTCTGGATGAGCACCAAGTTGGAGACACGATTAGAATGCAGATCCAGCGTGACCGTCAGTTACTGGAAGTAGAAGTAACCCTACAGGAAAACACCAATCAGCAGTAAAAAGGAATGATTCTTGAAATCATTCCTTTTTTCGTCTATTAGAATAAGCCGCTTATTCTTCGTTGTTCACGTTGGCTTCGCGAATGACCTTTTCAGCAACCTGCTGCGGAGCCGGTTCATAGCGATCAAAATAAATCGTGAATTCTCCGCGCCCTTGAGTCATGGAGCGAAGTTCGGTAGCATATTTCTGCATTTCTGCCATCGGGACTTCGGCTTCGATCGTCTGCACATCATCAACCAGATCCATTCCCATGATCATTCCACGCCGTTTATTAAAATCGCCGATGATCGTTCCCGTGTATTCTTCCGGAATCATGACTTGAACCTTGCCGATTGGCTCCAGCAAAATCGGTTTGGCCTTTGGCATTCCCGCTTTATAAGCCAATCTTGCCGCGGCCTTAAAAGCAATTTCCTTGGAGTCGACCTCATGATAAGAACCATCTGTCAGCACAGCTTTCACTCCAACCACTTTATATCCGGCCAAAACTCCATGTTCCATGCATTCCCGCAATCCCGCTTCAACTGCTGGGAAATACTGTTTCGGAACAGCACCACCAAACACTTCTTCGTCAAAAACCATTTCTTCTTCATCACACGGCTCAAACCGAACGAACACATGTCCATATTGCCCGGCGCCGCCTGTTTGTTTTTTATGCTTGCCTTCTACCGTCACGGTGCCGCGAATCGTTTCACGATACTGGACTTTCGGCTGTGTTGTTTCCACATCCACCTTATATTTGGTCTTCAGCTTGTTCAGGATCACATCCAAATGCTGATCGCCCAAACCATACAAGACGGTTTCCTTGGTTTCCGGATTACGATCGATCCGAATTGATTTGTCCTCATCGGCCATTTTCGCCAGGGCAAAGCTGACCTTGTCTTCATCGGCTTTCGTTTTTGGCCAAATCGCTACTCCCAGCATTGGCTGCGGGAATGGAATCGTCGGGTATTTGACCGGACGGCTTCGGCTCGCCAATGTATCATTGGTTTCAGTATACTGCAGTTTGACTACTGCTCCAATATCGCCGGTAAACAGCTTTCCTACTGCCATCTGGACCTTGCCCTTCATGACATAGACCTGACTGATTTTTTCCTGTTCATCCTTTTGCACATTGATGACCTGAGCATCTGTACTCAGTACGCCCGTCATGATCTTGATAAAAGAAATCTTTCCAACAAACGGATCCACGATTGTCTTATAAACAAATGCAGAAAAATCTTCTTTTTCATTGGTTTCCAAAACCACTGGATTTCCTTTGACATCTTCGGCTTCGATCGTTCCTTTTTCAGCATAACTTGGGAAATATTCAGTAATCAAATCCAACAGACGCTCAATTCCGACACATCCTGTTGCCGAACCACAGAAAACCGGACGGATCTCTCCGCTACGAACACCGATCCGAAGCCCGCGGGCAATTTCATTTTCATTGAAATTCTCTCCAGAGAAGAATTTTTCCATCAGATCTTCATCTCCCATTGCAATCGCTTCGGCAATCTGATTGTAGTATTCTTCCACCTGCTGAGCATATTCTGCAGGAACCTCCCGAGCATTTTCATGATCCTGATAATACCAGGCTTTTCCTCTTAAAATATTGATGCTGCCAACAACCTTACCATTTTCCCGAATCGGCAATTCAAATGGAATAACCGTCTTTCCAAAATGATCTCGTAACGCCTCATAGGTCTTTTCAAAAGACGCATTTTCTTCGTCCATTTTATTAATGAAGAAAATCGTAGGAATGTGACGGGATGAAGCCAATTTCCAAGCCTTTTCCGTCCCTGCCTCGACACCGTCTTTTGCACTGACCGTAATCAAGGCATTGTCTGCTACCGCCAGTCCAGCTCGAAGCTCACCCTCATAATCCAAATAACCCGGTGTATCAATAAAATTGATCTTACACTGACGCCATTCAATCGGGATCAAGGAAGAATAAACCGAATATCCACGGCGGATTTCTTCCTGATCATAATCGGAAGCACTGTTTCCATCTTTGGTTTTTCCCATTCGATCTGTCTGTTTGGTAAAATAAAGCGCAGCTTCTACAATGCTTGTTTTTCCGCTTCC
>CALVGQ010000069.1 GCA_944327135.1 uncultured Erysipelotrichaceae bacterium
GTTTGCCGATACAGAATTTTCTTCATATCATGAACCACCATGTTTTGTGTGCATCAAATGCAACAAGGAAACACTTTACAAAAAAGGGATAAATCTAAATGAAAACACAAGTAAAAGATCATAACATGCCTCATCTACTGACATGTTTTCATAATACTTTCATCATAAGATATTTATGAAGTATCATGTTTTTTTTGTTATTTTTGTTTCTATGTGATTTTAAGAACTTTTCTATTAAATAATAAAGAAAGGACCCTCTTTGCTATTTTCTTTCGGAAAGAGAGTCCTTTTCTTGAGCTTTATTTATTCTGCACTCATTGGAGTTTCATCCTGAGCTGAGCTTTCTGTTGGCTCCTGAGCGCTATTTTCTGTGTTTCTGGCAATGGTTGCCAAAATGTTATCGTCTTCTTCAACGATCTGATTGTGGGCTTCCCGTTCTGCTTTCAATTCAGCAGCACGAGCCTCGATCAACCGCGTTGTTTCACGATTTTTGTTGTGGCTTCCCGTTCCTGCAGGAATCAGCTTGCCAATCAATACATTTTCCTTCAAGCCAGTCAGATTATCAATCTTCCCCTTGATGGCAGCTTCAGTCAGGACTTTGGTCGTTTCCTGGAAAGAAGCGGCAGACAAGAAGCTGTCCGTTTCAACCGAAGCTTTTGAAATTCCCAACAAAGTCGGGCCAAATTTTGCCGGCCGCTTTCCACTCAGCAGCATATCCCGGTTGATCTTGGTAATATTCTGCAGGGACAGTGTCTGTCCTGCGCTCAAACCAGTATCTCCGCCATCAACGATCACGATCTTCTTCAGCATCTGACGAATAATGACTTCAATGTGCTTATCGGAAATTTCAATACCCTGAGAGGCATATACCTTCTTGACTTCTTTCAGAATGTAATTCTGAACTTCATTCACTCCGGCAATCTCCAGCAGTTCTTTCGGACTGGACTGGCCTTCTGTCAGCTTATCTCCGGTCGTTACCTTTGATCCCACCGTCAGCCAGGAGCGAATCGTCTGCGACAAATCGCATTTATGTTCAATGCTTTCTGTTTCATTGGTAACCACGATCCGGGTACCGCTATGATTCTCCAGCTCGCTGATTTCCGTGATTTCTCCATCAATCTTACACAAAACCGCAACATGTTTCGGACAACGGGCTTCAAACAATTCCTCAACACGAGGAAGACCCTGCGTGATATCGCCATCGCTTCCTGAGGCAACACCACCTGTATGGAAGGTCCGCATGGTCAGCTGCGTACCTGGTTCACCAATCGACTGTGCCGCCATAATACCCACGGATTCTCCCACTTCGACTTCTTTGCCCGTGGCCATATTACGGCCATAACATTTCTTACAAATGCCCTTTGTGCTGTCGCAGGTAAAGGTATTTCGAATGTAAGCCTGCTTTACGCCAGCATTCACGATCTTTTGAGCCATCGCATCATCAATGTATTCGTCCGCACCAATCAGAACTTCCCCTGTTTCCGGATGAACGATTTCCATTTTGGTATAACGGCCAACGATACGATCATAGAAGCTTTCGATCACCGAATTGTCTTTCCGGTCGATCAATTCTTCGACCAGATAGGCCCGATCCGTGCCGCAATCCTCTTCAGAAATGGTTACATCCTGTGCAACGTCAACCAGACGACGGGTCAGATAACCCGATTCTGCAGTCTTCAAGGCCGTATCTGTCAATCCCTTACGAACACCGTGTGTCGAAATAAAGAATTCCGATACGTTCAGTCCTTCACGGAAACAAGAATAAATTGGAACCTCAATGATCGAAGGCTGATATTCTTTTCTGGATTTGGACTGAGTCGGACGAGCCATCAAGCCACGCATGCCAGCCAGCTGCGTAAAGTGAGAAGCATTTCCTCGCGCTCCGGAAACCGCCATCATATTGATCGGATTCTTACGCGGCAAACTGCGCATGACTTCGTCTCCGATATTTTTCTTGATATCATCCCAAAGCTTGGAGAAGTGACGCTCCCATTCCGGTGGGGTCAACAGTCCTTTTTTTAGCAGCCGCTGCAGCTCAGCCGCTTTGGCCTTACCTTCTTCAACGTATTTTTCCTTGTTTGGAGCCACGTTGATATCGGACAGAGATACAGTCATTCCCGCAGTTGTGGAATATTCAAATCCCATATCCTTGATCTTATCCAGAATATCAGAAGTTCCCTCCGTTCTATAACGGCTGAATACCTCCGCAATGACGCTTCCCAGATCTTTTTTCTTAAACTCCGGATTGATCGGCATGGCCGCAATCGCTTCTTTGATGTTGGTGCCCTTTGGCAGAAAGAATTTATCCGGTGTATTCTTCAAGCTGTCTTTATTGACATCATTGATATATGGGAAATCTGCTGGGAACATTTCGTTGAAAATAACCTTTCCTACTGTTGTGACCAGATAAGAGCGGTTCTGCTGTTCGGTAAAGCAACTCTTTTTCAAAGAACTTGCCAGAATCGCGATTCGCGTATGCAAATGCACGATCTTGCTTTGATAAGCCATGATCACTTCATTGACATCTTTATAGACGCTGCCCTCATTTCTTCCAAAGCTGCGCCACATTTCTGCTGTTTCATGATCTCCCAGCGCTTCGATCTCATCCGCTTTCTTATAGAATTCCTCTGCCGTTTCTTCCATGTTCAGATAGAAATTTCCAAGTACCATATCCTGACCTGGAGTAACGATCGGTTTACCATCTTTTGGACCAAGAATGTTATTGCTGCCCAGCATCAGAATTTCTGCTTCTGCCCGGGCTTCTTCGCTCAACGGAAGATGCACTGCCATCTGGTCACCATCAAAATCCGCATTAAATGCGGTACAAACCAATGGGTGCAGACGAATTGCCCGTCCTTCCACCAGTTTTGGCTTAAAGGCCTGAATTCCCAACCGGTGCAGTGTCGGTGCACGATTCAAAAAGACCGGATGGTTGTCAATGACCTGTTCTACAATATCCCAAACACGGGAATCCTGACGATCGATCAGCTTTTCTGCTGTTTTTGGATTGGAAGCAATTTCCTGATTGACGATCTCATTGATGACAAACGGTTTATAAAGCTGAATAGCCATCTCTCTTGGAATACCGCACTGATACATCTTCAGATCCGGTCCGACCGCAATGACCGAACGTCCGGAGAAGTCTACCCGTTTTCCCAAAAGATTTTGACGGAAACGGCCCTGTTTTCCCTTCAAGGAATGCGACAAGGACTTCAATGTTCTTCCGCCAGCACCGGTAATCGGTTTAGAACGGCGTCCGTTATCAATCAGCGCATCGACCGCCTCCTGCAGCATTCGTTTTTCGTTCTGCACGATAATGGCCGGCGTTCCCAGCTCCAACAGCTTTTTCAAACGGTTGTTTCGGGTAATGACCCGACGATACAGATCGTTCAGATCACTGGTCGCAAAACGGCCGCCATCCAGCTGCAGCATTGGCCGAAGATCTGGGGGAATGACTGGCAGTGCAGTCAGAACCATCCATTCCGGCTTGTTGTCAGACTGAATGAAGGCATCGATCGTCTCCAAACGCTTGATCAGCTTTTTCCGCTTGTCACCGCTTGAGCCTTCCAGTTCCTTCATGACCTCATTGTGCTCTTTCTCCAGATCGACCTGTTCCAACAAGGTCTGTACCGCTTCGGCCCCAGTCTGAGCAACAAAGCTTCCCGGTCCGTAAATTGCGGTATATTCACGGTATTCCCGCTCAGAAATGATCTGCTTATAAGCCAACGGAGTATCCATTGGGTTGGTCACTACCCAGGAGACAAAATATACGACCTCTTCCAACGCTTTATTTGGAACATTCAGCAACAAGGCCATCCGTGAAGGAATTCCCCGCAGATACCAAATATGCGCAACCGGAGCCGCCAATTCGATATGTCCCATCCGCTCACGACGAACGCTCGATTTGGTAATTTCAACTCCGCAGCGATCGCAGATGACACCTTTATAACGGACTTTTTTATATTTTCCGCAGTAACATTCCCAGTCCTTGGACGGGCCAAAGATCCGCTCACAGAAAAGTCCATCCCGTTCCGGCTTTTGAGAACGGTAATTGATCGTTTCCGGTTTCTTGACTTCTCCATAAGACCACTCCCGGATTCTTTCCGGAGAAGCCAGTCCGACTTGAATCGAGGCAAATTTGTTAATACTCATCGTTTACAGCCCCCCTAATTCATCATCATAAACATCTTCATCATCAAATCCAACCACCGCAGCTTCCTGAAGATCATCCTCCTCTTCATCGCCAAGATTCAGTTCAGAAGGATCGGCAATTACTTTTTCCACAATCGTGGATTCATCGGTGTCATCAGATTCATCAATCTTCTTCATATCTACTTCGTTGCCATTTTCATCCAGCATCTTAACATCAATAGCCAAAGCCTGCAGCTCATGCTTCAAGACGCGGAAAGATTCCGGCATTCCCGGCTCAGGAATGTCCTTGCCCTTGATGATTGCTTCATACGTTTTCGTTCTTCCGGTAATATCATCCGATTTCACCGTCAGAATTTCCTGCAAAGTATGCGCTGCTCCATATGCTTCCAGCGCCCAGACTTCCATTTCTCCAAAACGCTGTCCGCCATTTTGAGCTTTACCGCCAAGCGGCTGCTGTGTAACCAGACTATAAGGACCCGTTGCCCGTGCATGCAGCTTATCATCCACCATGTGCGCCAGCTTGATCATGTGCATGACACCAACGGAAATCCGCTCATCATACGGTTCTCCCGTTCTTCCATCATACAGCACCTGTTTTCCATCCGGCGTACATCCGGCTTCTTCCATGATTTCTTTCAATTCTTCATTATTAATTCCATCAAATACCGGAGTCGCAAATTTTACTCCCAGTTTTTTAGCTGCAAAGCCCAGATGGATCTCCAGAACCTGTCCGATATTCATCCGCGATGGAACACCAAATGGGTTCAGCATAATATCTACCGGAGTTCCATCCTGCATATATGGCATATCTTCAACCGGCAGGATCTTAGAAATAACACCCTTATTTCCATGACGTCCCGCCATCTTATCTCCTTCAGAAATCTTTCGTTTCTGAACGATATATACCTTCACCACTTCATTGACTCCCGGCGGCAGCTCATGTCCTTCCTCTCGCTTGAAGATTCGGATGCTCTGCACGATTCCGGCTCCGCCATGCGGTACTTTCAAAGAATTATCCCGTACCTCACGGCTCTTCTCTCCGAAAATAGCCAGCAGCAGTTTTTCTTCCGGTGAAATTTCGCTTTGTCCTTTTGGCGTTACCTTTCCTACCAGGATATCGCCTTCCTTGACTTCGGCTCCGACCATGACAATACCGCGGCCATCCAAATGACGGCAGGCATTTTCGCTGACGTTAGGAATATCCCGGGTAATTTCTTCCGGTCCCAGCTTGGTTTCACGGCATTCGATATCATATTCTTCAATGTGAATTGAAGTATACACGTCATCTTTGACCATTCTTTCCGACATGATGATCGCGTCTTCATAGTTGTAGCCATGCCAGGTCATAAACGCAATCGTTACGTTTTGTCCCAGTGCCAGCTCACCGTTTTCCATCGATGGACCATCCGCCAGTATGTCCCCGGCCTTAACCTGTTCTCCATGTTTCACGATTGGCCGCTGATTCAAACAGGTTCCTGCATTGGAACGACGGAATTTCATCAGATCATACTGTTTTTCACCGCTGGCACCCTTGACAATGATCTTATTGGCATCCACATACGTTACCACTCCGTCTTCTGTACAAACGACACCAGCGCCGGAGTCTTTTGCGATTCGATGCTCGATTCCGGTTCCGACATATGGAGAATGCGGATTCAACAGCGGAACAGCCTGCCGCTGCATGTTCGCACCCATCAGTGCCCGGGAAGCATCGTCGTTTTCCAAAAACGGAATACAGGCCGTCGCCACAGAAACAATCTGTTTTGGCGAAACGTCCGCCAACTCAACCTGTTCCCGTTTCACCATGACCGTTTCACCCGCAATACGTGCAACGATCTGATCATGCATCAGGCGTCCCTCAATGACTTCGTTCGCCTGCGCAATAACATAATCATTTTCTTCATCTGCCGAAAGATAAACCACCTCATCGGTAACGATGCCGCCTTCTTTTACGATTCGGTAAGGAGTTTGAATGAAGCCATACTCATTTACCCGTGCATAGGTCGTCAGGTTATTGATCAATCCAATGTTCGGGCCTTCTGGAGTTTCGATCGGGCAAATTCGGCCATAATGGCTGTTATGAACGTCACGAACCTCGAAGCCCGCACGCTCACGCGTCAAGCCGCCTGGGCCCAAAGCCGAAATACGGCGTTTGTTGGTCAGCTCAGCCAATGGATTCTGCTGATCCATAAACTGAGAAAGCTGAGAAGAAGAGAAAAACTCCTTGATCGCTGCAGTCAACGGCCGAATATTCGTCAGCTGCTTTGGTGTCAGTCCTGCCACCTCGGCAATCGACATCCGCTCTTTGACCACTCGTTCCATTCGGCTCAATCCAATACGGAACTGATTCTGGATCAGTTCTCCCACGGTCCGGATTCGCCGATTTCCCAGCATATCAATATCATCGACACTGCCTACGCCATCCAGCATATTCAGCTGATAGCTGTAGAACGCATACATATCGCTAATCGTAATCGTCTTTTTCTTATTTAATGGATCAATACCAATCAGCTTGACAAGATGGTCTTTGTCGCTGGACAGAGCTACCTTCAAAGAAGTTACCGCTGCTCCCACCAGCCAAACGGTCAGCTCATGACTTCCCGCACCTAGTGCCAGCTTTTCCTTCACTTCGGTACTCATAGCCGCAAGCTCTGTATCCGGCAAATAACGTTCACAGCACAGTTCATCATTCATCAGGAAATCAGAGTCGTTTTCGGTTACACGGCCAATCACATACAACCGTGATCCATAATCCAGAACGCTGCCAGCATTTTCCTTGGTTAATTTCACCGGTTTAGCCACAATACCGGTATACACCTTGACTTCCTTGGCCTCTGCTGCCAATTTTTGAACATCTTCCAGCGTCAGTACTGTTCCCGCTTCATAAGTCGTTTCCTTTAACTCTACATCATGAGCCAGGATTCTTCCCACCAACGCAAACGTATCTTCACATGGAACCATCGAAGCATCTGGGTGCGAAAACAGATGATTGAATGGGAACGCTGTGACATGTGCTCCTTTCGCCAGCTCTTCCTTGATCGCGTTGCGTTCTTTTTTAGTAACCAAGGTTCCTTTTTTCAGCAAGATTTCCCCATGAACACCGACAATATCTTCTGCTGTCACACAGCCTTCCATCCGTTCAACCAGATTCAGCTTTTTCCCCAGCTTATAACGTCCAGCCGCAGTCAGATCATAGCGGCGATGATCAAAAAACTTGGCATTCATCAGCGTGATCGATCCATCCAGAGTTGGAATTTCATCAGAACGCTGATTTTCATAGATGGAAAGCAGAGCTTCCATACTGGTCTTGATCTTATCCGCAGCTAAAGTATTACGAATCTCTTCATAATTTCCGAACAAGGAAGTATACAGATTCATGTAAATATTCAAAAATTCCCGTGGTTCTCCCTCGACATCCAGATCTTCATAAACATCCAGATCCATTGCTTTCAGGAATTTTACCATTTTCGATGTATCAAAAGCATCTTCCGATTTAGAAAGATCCAATGAACATCCAATCGCCTTATACAGCACGGTAGAAAGAATCTTTCGCTTGCGGTCGACGGACATATTCATGATCCGTCCCAGCGCTGCTTTTTTGGAATCTGTCATCAACTCCAGCCAGGTTCCCCGGCTTGGAATCAATTCACTAGTATACGTATCCCGACCTGTTTTATCTTCCGAGATAATATCAAAATAAGCGCCCGGAGAACGCACGATCTGAGAAACGATGACCCGCTCTCCTCCATTGATAATGAAGGTCCCCGTTGGGGTCATCAACGGGAAATCACCCAGGAAAACATCTTCCCATTTAGTCAGAACTTCCCCGGTCTCATTGTCCATGATTTCCAATTCCATCTTTGCTTTCAGCGGAGCCGCATAATTGGCCTCGCGGTACTTGCATTCACTGACAGAATATTTCGGCGTGCCAAATTCGTAATCCACGAATTTCAGTTTGATATCACCGCTGTAATTCTGGATCGGATAAATATCCTCAAACACTTCCCGAATCCCGGTATTCTTGAACCATTCAAAAGAATCTGTCTGGATCTCAACAAGATTTGGCAGCTCCAGATTGCCGCTTACTTTTGAATAGTCCCGACGGGTCGCTTTGGATCCCAACTGAATTACTCGGTAACTTTGTTTATTTGTCATGTACGCCATCCTTTCACTTGTTGTTTTTGAACGCGAAAAAGGGCAGAAACTCCCATTTTTTGTATAGTTTTTGCATCTTAATATAGTATCACAGAACCGTCAAGCTGTCAAACTCCCTTGATGGCTCGGATGACGAAAAAACCCTTGTCTCGATCGATCATTTCCACTTCACGAAACAGCTCTTTCAACTTTTTGACCGCGCTAAGTGCCCCATGCTGCTTCCGCATCACCAGATACAGCCGTCCCTCTGGCCGCAATGCCTGAACGCTGTCTTCAAACCATGCGTAAATCACTGCCTTTCCAGCCCGGATCGGAGGATTCGTGATAATGATATTATAGGAACCTTCCAGCTGTTTAAAACCATCGGAAACCAGAATTTTACAATTCGCCCCGTTTCTTTGCGCATTAGAAACGGAACACTCTACTGCCCGGGGATTGACATCAGCCATGACGACCTCTGTTTCCTCATGCAGCTTCTTCATCACGATTCCGATCACGCCATACCCGCATCCCATATCCAGTATACGGCCGCTGATCGGTTCTTCAGACAATGCCTTTAAAAGAATTGCCGTTCCTGTATCCACATGTTCTTTCGAAAAAACCCCGCTGTCGGTCTGAAAGAGAAAGGTTAAGCCCGAAAACCGGAAAGAGAACTCTTTCCGGTCATGTGGCAGTGAACGATTATCAGTATAATAATGACTCATCAATCGACCCTCCCATATAGGGCTTAAAAGCCGAGCATAAGTTCGGCTTTAAGAAGATTCAGTTTCAGGAAACTATTTAATTTCAACAGTCGCGCCTGCGTCCATGAGTTTCTTTTTGATTTCTTCAGCTTCTTCAGGCTTAATGTTTTCCTTAATGTTGCTTGGTGCTTTGTCCACCAGACCTTTAGCCTCAACCAGACCAAGACCGGTGATTTCACGAACGACCTTGATGACACCCACTTTAGAAGCACCGACTTCCTTCAGAACAACCGTAACTTCAGTCGGTCCTGTTGGAGCTTCTTCAACCGGAGCAGCAGCAACTGCAACCGGAGCAGCAGCGGTAACGCCGAATTTTTCTTCAATTGCCTTTACCAGATCGTTCAATTCAAGAATGGTGGCTTCCTCAAGATAAGCCAGGATATCTTCATGATTTAATTTTGCCATTGTAAATGTCCTCCTTCAATGTTATTCTGCAGCAGCTTCCGCAGCTGCTTCTTCCGCTGCCTCAGCAGCCGGGGTTTCGGTTCCTTCCGCCTTTGCTTCTGCCACGGCTTTAACAGCACAAGCAAAAGAGCGAACAGGGGATTGCAGACAGCTCAGCAACATAGAAAGCATTCCTTCTCTGTTAGGCAGGCTGGAGAGTTCCTGAATGGTTTCGACGCCAACCA
Organism: uncultured Erysipelotrichaceae bacterium; assembly: GCA_944327135.1. Taxonomy (GTDB): domain Bacteria; phylum Bacillota_I; class Bacilli_A; order Erysipelotrichales; family Erysipelotrichaceae; genus CALVGQ01. The sequence continues at coordinate 9,680 of CALVGQ010000069.1, forward strand.
CTTTACCTTCGACGACGGCCCCCTTCAAAACGAGTTTGTCATGTTTCTTAGCAAACTTTGCCAGAACACGGCTCGGTGCGACCGCGTCATCGCTAAATGCGATAGCGTTCGGTCCAGTCAGCTGTTCCTGAAGCTCGTTAAATCCAGCTGCCTCTGCTGCCCGCTGAACCATCGAATTCTTATAAACCTTGAATTCAACGCCCTCAGCACGCAAAGAGCGACGCAGCTCGGTGACTTCAGCAACAGTTAATCCACGATACTCAACAACAACCGAAGAAGCACTCTTTGCGAATTTTTCCTGAATATCGCTAACCAGTTGTTTCTTCGCGTCCAATACCGCTTGTTTCATTGCTACACCTCCTATTTTCTATGCCACAATATACACATAATAAAGCCCACGCTTCGACAGCATGGGCAAAAAAGTCTTTGACTTGTTTTTTACCTCGGCAACATGATTAAGCTTCCGCCGTTGCTGTCTATGGTATATTGATAACAACTTAAATTGTATTCAGTTCTTTTCTTTTGTCAAGGGTTTATTCCACCGTGACACGAATTCCAGGACCCATCGTCGTGGAAACCGTAACGCTCTTCATGTAAACGCCCTTAACAGCAGCCGGTTTAGCCTTTGCAATGACGTCATAGATTGCTTTGAAGTTTTCAGCCAAAGCTTCTTCACTGAAGGAGCATTTTCCAATCAGCACATTGATGATTCCTTCTTTATCGCAGCGGTATTCTACTTTACCCTTTTTAATTTCCGCAACAGCATTTGCCACATTCATGGTCACTGTACCGGTCTTCGGGTTCGGCATCAAGCCTTTTGGACCCAGGATCTTACCAAGTTTTCCAAGCTCACCCATCATGTCCGGAGTCGCTACGATGACATCAAAATCAAACCATCCTTTTTTGATGTCTTCCAGGATTTCCTTGCCGCCCACGATATCCGCTCCGGCCTCTTTCGCTTCCTGTTCCTTTGCACCTTGGGTAATGACCAGCACTTTCTGGCTGCGTCCAGTTCCATTCGGCAACACCATTGCCCCACGAATCTGCTGATCTGCATGACGCGGATCGATATTCAGATTGAAGGAAACTTCAACCGATGCATCAAACTTTGCAACATTGGTTTTCTTCGCCAAAGCTACTGCTTCAGCCGCACTGTATGTTGTGCTGCGATCCACAAGCTTGGCTGCTTCCAAATACTTCTTTCCTTTTTTTGCCATGTTCTTACTCCCATCCTTCGATTTCAATACCCATGTTGCGGGCTGTACCAGCAACGATGCGCATTGCCGCTTCAACATCATTTGCATTCAGATCCGGCATCTTATATTCCGCAATCTCTCTCAGCTTTTCAACTGAAATTTTGCCGACCTTGGTCGCCTTCGGGCTTCCAGATCCGGATTTAACTCCCGCCGCTTTCAAAAGCAGATTGCTTGCCGGAGTCGTCTTCAAGACGAAATCAAAGCTCTTATCTTCGTAGGCAGTAATAATTACTGGCACGATGTCGCCTGCACGGTCCTTGGTCTGATCATTAAACTGCAGACAGAACTGAGGCATGTTGATTCCAGCAGAAGCCAGCGCTGGTCCTGGTTTTGCTCCGCCAGCTGGGAATTGCAGCTTGCAGATCTTTGCAACTTTCTTACTCACAAGACTTACCTCCTTAACTCTGTGCGCTTGTGCCGTGGTTGATGAACAGGTGCAACCGTTCTCCCACGCATAAAAGCCTGCTACTCGCGTAGCCCTATCATCATAAGCAAAATCCCCTTGAATGTCAAGGGAATCCTCCTATTTTTCATCTTTCATTTTTATTTTTCACTCATCGTACCTGAATTCATTTTGCTTCAATAAGCACCGATTCAGATTTTTTCTAAAAGAATCGTTTTTTATCAGCACTGGCCCTTTCTTTTTCCTTTGTTATAAAGCCCGCTATTATTTTTTGTGAGAGCATTTTTCCGCATCGATTGCCAGCACCAGCATCAGCGCATACAAAGCATCCTTAGGATCTTTGACTTCGATCGTATACGTATCTGTCCAGTTCCATAGCTCTTTACTGATGATCGCAACCACTTCGCCTCTGCTGTTTTCAATCGTATAATCCCAGCCTAAAGTATCTCCTTCGACATGCCAGCCATTAAAATCAATGTCATAACGCGGCGTAAAAAAGCTGAACTCTTTCTGGATCGATCCCAGATATTCATTGTTTTCGTATAACTCAAATCGCGGCAAAAGGGTGAGGACCTTTTCCTGAACGGTCGCTACATGATCTTTCTGCGCATTTAAAATATGCAGACAATGTCCCCAGCTCAGCTGTCCTTCTACGGTATAAAGCGTTCTTCCTTCCTCATCATAAATATCATAACTGTCAAACCACGAAAAAAAACGCTGGCGAAATAAAAGTTTCATCTTCCCCCTCCTAAATCATTTTAAGCATAGCATATTTCTTTCCATCAAAAAATAAAAAAAACCATGAGGCCATCCCCATGGATAAATGACCATGCCGGAAGCCTCAGGTTCTTTTTTTATTGTTCCTTTGGCAGAACCAAATTTAAAATAATTCCAACGGTAGCCGCCAATGCCGTCCCTGACAAAGTCACCAGATTGCCCAACGGCAGCAGGGCTCCGCCCAAGCCAATCACCAGCATCGCCGAAGCAATGATCAAATTGCGCTGTTTTGAGAAATCGACCCGATTATCCACCAAGACCCGCAACCCATTGGAAGCAATCACGCCATACAAAATGATCGACATTCCTCCCAGTACGGAGCCTGGGATCGTGTTGATTACTTCCGAGATGATTGGCAGACAAGAAAGCGCGATCGCAATGATTGCCGCCCCGCAGGTAACATACACCGAAGCAATTCTCGTCATACCGATGACACCGGTATTTTCACCATAGGTCGTGTTCGCCGGTCCGCCCAGCAACGCCGAAACAGAAGTCGCAATGCCATCCCCCATCAGCGTTTTATCCAATCCCGGATCCTTCAGAAAATTCTTGCCACAGATTTTTCCAAGCACGGTGTGATCTCCGATATGTTCCGCGATCGTCACCATGGCTACCGGCAAAATCGCCATTGTTTCCGGGCCGAAATAAAGATGATAGGAATCAAACCAAGGCGTTTCAAATGGCAGGATAAATTCCGGAAGCCCGATAAATTTGCCCTCCTGGATCAGCGCGATCACTCCGCTGAAATCCACCACGTCCAATACACAGGCAAACAGATAGCCGGCCACGATTCCGCAAAGAAACGGAATGATCTTAAAAAAACCTTTGGCCTTGGTAGAGAAAAGTGCGGTAACGACAAACGTAAACATCGCAATCAGCATGCTGCGCCAGTCTCCGCCCTCGACAAACCCGGCGTTGGAAACAGCGCTGGAAGCCAGCCCTAACCCAATCACGGCAATCATCGGGCCAATCACGATCGGCGGAAGCAGACGATCGATCCAGCCCTTTCCAATCAGCTTGACCAGCAAGGCTACAACAACATAGATCAGACCAACAAGAATCAAACCGGTCTGGGCAGCGCTTGGATCGCCTCCCATCGCTTCACAAGCAATGATGACCGCACTGATATAGGCAAACGAAGATCCAAGATAAACCGGAACTTTAAAACGGGTAATAACGGAATAAATCAAGGTTCCCAGACCTGATGCAAACAACGCTACGGAAATCGGATAACCCGTTAAAATCGGGACCAGGATCGTGGCTCCAAACATGGCAAAAACATGCTGGAATGAAAGCAAAGCCCATTTAGCCGGAGCCGGCCTTTCCTGAACATCCAGTTCAAGCTCAACTTGTTGTGACATACATTCTCCTCTCCGAATCAAAAAAAGATCCTTTTTCTTCGCAAAAGGACCTTCAATTTCCAATGAAAGCACGATTCGACCTTTTCGACCTCGCAGGATCAAGTTAAAGGACCTCAAGCTTTTATCATTATACTCGTTTTGTGACATTTCGACAATTCTTTTTTTCATTTCCAAATTTTACTGAAGCGATTCTGGATCTCCAATGAACTGCTGTATCAAATTAACCGCCTCTTCAATCAGCGCCGTTACTGGCAAAATCTTCGTGCCCACAACCTGATTGCGGCAGCGATTGATTGGAATCAGCACCTTTTCTGCCGTGCTTTGTCCGACCGCTACCGCCATTGCCGGGGTGACTTCTCCCTGCAAGGCATCCGCTACAACGATTCCAATCGGGCCAACAATGACATCGGCATCCCTAGCAGCCACAATCACCGGATTTTCTCCTGTTGCTCCTTGGATGGCATGACCTTTAAGCATGTTGGCTGTTGCAATGCTGTTAGTTCCAATTGCAACAATTTCTGCTTCTTGAAAAATCTGACACAAGCGGCCGCAAAGCTCCCGTCCAATTTTACCGCCTTGGCCATCGATCACCACGATCTTCTTTCTTTTCATTTTTTCTCCCTTTCTATATCTTCAAAAGCTGGACCGCCACATTAAAATAAATCAAAATCGAGCAACAATCCACGATCGTCGTAATCAGCGGTGAAGCCATGATCGCCGGATCCATATGCGCCCATTTTGCCAACATCGGAAGAAAACAGCCCAGCGACTTGGAAAGACAGGTTGTAAAAATCAGAGTCAGTCCAATCACCACTGCCAGCATGAAGTTCTGGTATTGAATCACGATCCGCGTACCATTAACCAACGCCAAAATAACCCCGACCACCAGTGCAACACGGATTTCCTTCCACCAGCACTTCATCACATCATGCAGTTCAATCTCTTCTGTCGCTAACCCGCGAATAATCAAAGTAGAAGTCTGAGAACCGCAATTTCCTCCCGTATCCATCAGCATCGGGATAAAGGCCACCAAAATAGGAAGACTGGCAAACGCCTCTTCATAATGAGTGATAATCGTTCCTGTAATAGCTGCCGAAAGCATCAGCACCAGCAGCCAGACAATCCGATTTTTCGCATGTGCCAAGACCGAGGTCTTAAAATAGCTTTCCTCGCTTGGCTTCATGGCTGCCATAATCTCGAAATCCTCTGCGGCTTCTTCCTGCATGACATCGACCGCATCATCGATCGTAATGATTCCTACCAGCCGTTCTTCCATATCCACCACCGGCATCGCAAGAAAATCATATTTATCAAACATGCGTGCAACCGTTTCCTTATCCTCATGCGTAGAAACGTTGATGACCGCCGTTTCCATGATGGACTCAATTTTCTGGTCCATTTGGGAAAGCAGCAGTGTCTTGACCGTCACAACCCCGACCAAATGACGCTGTTCATCGGTCACATAACAGGTATAAATCGTTTCTTTGTCCACTCCAGTCTTACGAATTCGATCAAAAGCCTGAGCAACAGTCATGTCTTTTTTCAAATCGATCAATTCAATGGTCATGATACTGCCAGCCGAATCCTCCGGATATTTTAACAGTTCATTGATCCATTTCCGTTGAGCTGGCTTCGCTGTTTTTAAGATCCGCTTCACTAAAGCAGCCGGCATTTCGCTTACCAAATCGACGGCATCATCCAGAAACAGATGCTGAACGACTTCCGATAATTCACGATCACTTAAAACCTGGATCAGTTTTTCTTGAGCTTCGCTTTCCATCCGGCTGAATACCTCGGCAGCATCATCCTTATCCAAAAGCCGAAATACCAACGCCATTTCTTCTTCTGGAAAATCATCCAAACAATCTGAAATATCAGCATGATTCATCGTTTCCAAGCTCATCTTCAATTCGGCATACCGCTTGTTGTTTAAAAGCTCCAAAATCTTCTCTTTCATCGCCTTATCCTCCCTTTTCTTTTCCTGAAAAACAAGGCACGAAGAAAAAATCAGTGTCGGCGGCAGAACAGAGTCTTGTACTCAATGCTGTGCCAACATCGATCTGTCTCCATGCCGCCTGGTTTTGCATTCTCCATTCTGCCCACCTCCTTTAAAAAAATCCTGACCGCTCAAACCGCAGTCAGGACCTGCTATCCCAAAAACCGTTCAAGCTTCAGCATCACAGGGCGATGAAATTGCATTAAGCGATGCCTTAACGACATCCCCTGCTAACCCTCGCACAGTGTCTCCACTGTTTTGCGGCAGCAACCCGTATCCCTGTGGTAGCCTCACCTACCGAATTTGATTGTCATCATCACTATAATTTTTTCCGTTTTTTTTGTCAAGCTTCTTTCCTGAGAAAGCAGTTGAATTTGATCGTTTTGCTTCACAAAGAACAGCCCTCTTTTATAAGCTTAAAATTCTGCTGAAAATTTTTCATCCTTTTCAACAAAAAAAGCCTTTAAACAGGCTTTGATCTACGAATGGTGGAGCTGACCAGGATCGAACTGGCTACCTCTACACTGCCAGTGTAGCGCTCTCCCAAATGAGCTACAACCCCATTGCCATTATATGATAACGGAAGCCCATGGAAATTTCAACTGTTTTTTTCCGTTTCATTAAAAAAGGTCCTTCTTCAGGACCTGATTTTTATAATTCCACTTTTTCCAAATCGTTATAGGCAATTTCGGTTGGCGTTTCCCTTCCAAACAGAACACAAAGAACGCTGGCAACCTGGTTTTCGTTGTCCATGCTTTCAACACGGCCTTCCAAATTGGTAAAAGGACCGGACAAAACCCTGACCGTATCACCAACCTGAAAATCAACATTGACCTTCCGCTCAGCCATCCCCATTCGGCGCAAAATGGCGTCGATCTCATCCGGAGAAACCGGAAACGGCTTCGCTCCGCCGCCGCTGGATCCAATAAATCCTGTAACGCCTGGAGTATTACGAACGACATACCATGCTTCATCAGTCATGATCATTTCAACAAACAAATATCCCGGAAACAGGTTTTTGCTTTTTTCGATCGGCTTTCCATTTTTGTATTCGACTTCTACTTCTTCTGCCACTAAAATTCGAAACAGGTAATCCGAGATCCCCATGGACTCGACCCGACGTTCCAGATTTTCTTTAACGCGATTTTCATGGCCGGCATACGTATTGACGACATACCACTGTTTTTGTGACTCTTCCATGCTTATGCCCCCACTCCAATAATCCGTAAAATAAAGGTAATCACAAATTCACAAATAACAAAAAAAACTCCAAAAAAAGCACAGAACAGAATCACCTCTGCTGAGCTGCTTGTCAGATCTGAGGTCTTCGGCCAGCGAATCCGTTTGATTTCTTTTGCGATCCCGCTCAAACTGAACCATTTCAACATATTGATGCCTCCCTACTTGGTTTCCTTATGAATCGTGTGCATACCGCACTTCTTGCAATATTTTTTGAGTTCCAGACGCTCGGTATGAGTTTTGGTATTGCGATGCGTCGTATAGTTTCTTGATAGACACACAGTGCAGGTCAATATTACTTTATCTCCTTTTGCCATAATAAAAAAACCTCCATCCGTGATTGCTTATTAACTTTATCATAAAGCGCCTGCTTAGTCAAACTGCGATTTCTTTAAAACCGCGTTAAATTTTCTCTTCAGTCTGAAAACAGCATTATCATAGCTTTTTCTTGACATCTTCAGCCGTTTGGCCGCCTCCTCGTAATTCATCTTGACCATCATGCAGTCCCATACCTGTTTTTCACGTTCTGTCAGCATTGCAAGAAACTGCTTTGCCGCTTCAACCAGGCTTTGATATTCCACAAAGAAGGCCGGATCATACCATTGCTGATTGCTCTTGATGCGATCCTGAAGATAGCTTCCGCCTTCCTCCTTGACAATGCAATCCAAAGAGACGAGATTGGGAAAGGCACGCTGCTCGCGCTGTACGGTTCTTCGCAAAGACGAGATCCGGCGCACTGCGCACATCGTCATGTACGTACAAAAGCTGCAATTCTTCTCTTCATTGTAGTTTTCTACCGCTTCCAGCAATTTTACCCGCAGCAAAATAATCAGGTCTTCCCGTTCCAGTCCCGGCAGCGTCACTTCCCAGCGCTGGCGGATCAGTGCCCACAAATATCCCTCATACTTGTTCAGCAGCATGGCAATTGCCGCCTCTTCTTTCTGATGAATCATATACAGCAGTTCGTAATCATTGATCGTTGAATAATCCGAGTGAGCTGCCATGTTTTATTCCCCCTTATTTAAAGAGGAAAACGTCTGGACTGAATCTGATAAAGCAAAATGCCGCAAGCCACTGAAGCATTCAAGGAAGTCACCTTTCCTCGCATCGGAAGAGAAACCATTTGATCACAATGTTCTTTCACCAGCCTTGAAATGCCTTTTCCTTCTGAGCCGATCACCAACACGATGGGAGTGTCATAAGCCAAAGAACGGTAATCTATCGCGTTGGAGGCATCACTGCCATAGACCCAATACCCTTGTTGCTTCAATTCCTTCAAGGCCTGAGACAAATTAGCCACCTCCGCAACCGGAACCGTTTCGATCGCTCCGCAGGAAACCTTAGCCACGGTCGCATTCAAGCCAACCGACTTGTTTTTGCGGATAATGACACCATCAGCCCCCGCGGCATCACAGCTGCGCAGAATCGCTCCCAGATTGTGCGGATCCTCCAGCTGATCCAGCATGACCAGCAGCGGCAGCGGTTTCCCTTTGATTCGCTGCAGCAGCTCATCCAATGTAATCGCTGCATAATCCTCGATTTCCATCACAATTCCCTGATGACGTCCACCCTGGGCCAAACGATCCAGCTGACGACGATCCACCTCTTCCACTAAAACCGCATTTTTTTGAACCAGTCTTTGTAATCCTGCATCCTTCATTCCGCTAAGAAGATAGATTCGCTGAATCGGTTTGCGCTCTTTCAGGCGTTCAATACAGACGTTTTTCCCGTAAATATATTGTGCCATATTATTCCTCCATCCAAGTCCTGATTTTGTCCCAGGTTTGTTTCAAACGAAGCTCATCTCTCTTCATATGCCAATATCCGATCAGCGCTTCAAACCCGGTTGAGATCCGATAGGTAAGAACATCCGTATTTTTAGGAACACTATCGCTTTTAAAATTGCGCCCGCGCCGAAAAATTTCTTCTTCTGCTTCGGTAAACCAGCTTTCCTCATGCAGCCGTTGATAAAAAGATGCCTGTGCTTTCGCGCTCACAAACCGCACACTGCGCGGCTGCAAATCACGTGAGCGGGTATATCCCTTTTCAATCAGGTATTCCCGTACCAAAAGCGACCACACGGCATCTCCTAAATAAGCCAGCGTGCTGCCGGAGCATTCCTCTACCTTCATTAGAGCAGGCCTCTTTCAATGAGTTGCGCGCGGATCTGATCGGCATGTTCAAAATCCTTAGCCTTCTTCGCCTGACTCCACTTTTCAAAAAGCTCCCGGTCCGCTTCACTTAAAATCAGCCGTTCTTCCTTGATTCCCAAAACATTCAGCATTTTCAGCAGCGCATTGGTCAGCCCATTGATTTTTTCCAGCTGGATTTCCCGCTGCCGCAGCTGGGTATTCAGCTGTTTCACCGTTTCAAAGATTTCTGCATAAGCATTGGGCGTATTCAAATCGTCATTCATCGCCGCTAAAAACCGTTCAAACGCCGCTGCATCCAGCTGCTCTGTATCCGTCGCCTGCAGGCACTCCAGCTTGACCATCGCCTGCCGCAAAGCCGTTTCTACTTTTCCCAGTTCTGTTTTGGCTGTCTCGATCGACTCATCGCTGAGGTTGCATTCCCCTCGATAATGAACACTGTTCATCAGCCAGCGCACAACGTTAGCTCCCAGTTTTTCAATTACATCCTTGGCCCACCAAACATTGCCCAGAGACTTTGACATTTTTTCACCATTGATGTTGATCATCGCATTATGCAGCCAAAAATTCGCAATGCTGTTGCCATAACAAGCGCGAGCCTGCGCCACCTCGTTTTCATGATGTGGAAAGCGCAGATCGGCACCGCCTCCATGAATGTCGATCGCATCTCCAAAAATATGATGGATCATGACCACGCATTCGGTATGCCAGCCAGGACGACCTTGCGACCAGGGGCTGTTCCAGCGCAGTCCTTCCTCTGTTTTTTTCCATAACGCAAAATCCAGCGGATTCTCTTTCTTTGAATTTTCTTCAATGCGAGCCCCTACCATCAAATCTTCAATTCGCTGCTTGGAGATCTCCCCATAGGTCGGTACGCTCAGCACACGAAAATAGACGTCGCCTTCCACTTCATAAGCATTTCCCTTTTCGACCAGCTGCTGAATGAACTGGATGATTTCCTCCATGCACTCGGTCACCCTCGGCGTCGCAAACAACGGTTCTGTATTCAACTCATCCCGAATCTTTTGATATGCTGCAATATAACGTTCCGCAATCTCTTTCTCGCTGACGCCTTCTTCTTTAGCCTTGTTGATGATCTTATCATCCACATCGGTATAATTCGACACATACTGTACCGTATACCCATTGGCCTCAAATACCCGCCGCAGCGTATCAAACACGATCAGCGGACGAGCATTCCCAATATGGGCATGATTATAGACCGTAGGGCCGCAAACATACATGCTAACCTCATGAGGACGCAGAGGCTGAAATTCCTCAACCTGTTTGGTTTTTGAATTATAAAGCTGAATCATCTGTCAAATTCTCCTTTCAATTTTTCTGGATGCTCTGCCCGCATCAGAACCACTTGGCCGCAATCCACGCAAATTTCCGCAAACAAAGCAGATTCCCGGTTCATTTTCCCCACTGCGCTGGCAGTTCCTTTCAGTCGGCAAACCACAAGGTGTTCGCCGCCGCAGCATGGGCAGCTTTTTGCTCTCGGTTCAATCATTCTGGTTACGCTCCCTTCCAAAAAAAATAAAAAGCACCATCACGAAGAGGTGCTTCTGCACGGTTCCACTCTTTTTGAACAGCTGCCTGTCCCACTCGAATTTCTTAACGCGAAATCCACGTATGATCCTACTGACCTTCAGATCATCCCTAAAAGAGGCATTCACCTGCAGTATGACAGATCTTCGCACCAGCCAGATCCTCTCTTCAGCCATTGCTTCAGGCTACTCTTCTTTATCATTGGTTTCCTTTTGTAGTATATCCTAATTCGTTTCTTTGGTCAAATGATTCCCTTGGAAATCCGCTCCTCGGTCTGCTGCTCCCATAAAAGACCCTCCTTAACGGTCGATCCGGCAAGGAGGGTCTTTCCTATTCTTTATTTCTTTTCATTGCGGCAGTAAACCCGATTTCCATTCATCCATGTTTCTAAGACCTGAATTTCATTGATCTTAAATGGATCGACCTGCATCGGATTTTCACTCAATATAACGAAGTCCGCCAGCATTCCCGGCGCAATCTTGCCCTTGATGTTTTCCTCAAACGAAGCATGCGCACTGCCTATGGTAAAGGTTTGAATCGCTTCCTTTACCGTCATGGCCTGATCCGGCAGATAAGGGCCAATATGTTCTTTCAAAGTAGATCGCGTGACCGCGCACTGAATGCCGCCCAAAACATTCGGCAGCTCTACCGGGCAATCTGATCCATTGGAGACCCACACCCCGTGATCCATTAATGTTTTGAAATTATAGCTGGAAGAAGCCCGTTCTTTTCCGATTCGCTCTTCCACGATCTTGATATCATAGTCCAGGAAAATCGTCTGAGCATAACAGTGCAGATTCAAACGTGCCATCCGCTCCAGCTGATCCGGTCGGGTAATTTGGCAATGGATGATTCCGTGCCGATGATCGGCCCGCGGATTTTTTTCCAGTGCTTTTTCGATCGCATTCATGATACGATCCAGAATCCCATCGCCGATAGAATGGATCGCAACCTGCATACCGTGTTCATGAGCATAGCCAATCATTTCATCAAAGGCTTCCTGACTGTAAACCGGAATCCCAGAGGTAGAAGGGTCATCCGCATAAGGCACGCTCATAAATGCGGTTCTTGCCCCCAACGATCCATCCCCCAGCATTTTAAGCGGACCAAAACGGAATACATCACTGCCGACGCCGGTATTGCCGCCTTCTGCAATGAATGCTTTCAGATCCTTTAGATTGGTAAAATGATTCTGCTCATAGATTCGAACCGTCATCCGCCCTTCTTGTTCCAGTTCGCGATAGGCTTCAATAACTTCATGATAATCCAAAGCATGGAAAACAACGAAATCGTCCGTCTGGCTGGAAGTAATCCCGAAGGAATTCAGGTGCTTCATAGCCGCCACCAGCATCGTTTTCAGCTCTTCCCGATTTGGCTGCGGCAGCTTGGAATAGACCATATCCAGAGCATTCTCACGGAAAATTCCCAAAGGCTCGCCCGCTTCATCCACATCAAAATGGCCGCCATCCGGCTGGGCTGTAGAGCGGTTTACCCCAATCATCTCCAGCGCCTTGGAATTGACCACACAGGCATGCCCGCAAGCCCGGACCAGACAAAGGGGATTCTCCGTGCTGATTTCATCCAGATCATAACGAGTCGGAAAACGATGTCCATCGCTAAAGAAATCATGGTTCCAGCCGCGGCCTCTTAACCACTGTCCCGGTTTGATCTGACGGCGCACGATTTCCTCGGCAATATAGGCTTTCATTTCTTTTAAAGAACCGGTATGCTCTGCCAGATGCAGCGAATCCAATCCATACCCGTCATTTAACACATGCATGTGGGAATCATTAAACCCAGCGCACACAAAGCGGCCTTCCAGATCCACCATTTCTGCCTGCGGATAAGCCTGACGCAAAGTCTCTGTGTCTGCCGCCGCCACAAATTTTCCTTGATCGACCGCAAACGCCTCGACCATGTTCTCACCGGTAAAAACTTGTCCATGAATGTACAGCTTCATCTTTACTCCTCCTTCGCTTCCGGCCGGTCCTCATAAAACAGAACCATGTTTTTATTGACCTGGCCAATTCCCATATAGCGGGCCTTGTAATCTTTTAAAAGCTGGAAATATTTGTTGGAAAGAAGCAATATAACAAAAACGTTCACAAAGGTCGGGATCGCTGAGGTAATGTCGACCACAGTCCAGATAAATCCGGTATTTTGTGTTTTAACCAGATAAATGGTCCAAAGCAGCCCCGGCAAAGACCGAATCATATAAAAAATCTTGATCAGGATCTTTGAGAAGGTCGTTTCCTTCATGTTGATATGCTCCAGAATTGCCAGATAATACGTAAACCAGCCGCCGGAAGTCGTCACCGTGAAGATGACCATGATGATGGCCAGAAGAATACTACCCACCGTTCCAAAGCTCTTCGCAAAAGCACTCAGGGCCAAAGCTCCGCCAGTCGTTCCATCGATCCAGGTTCCGCTTAAAATCACCGACAAGGCCGTGATGGAGCAAACGACAAAGGTATCAAAGAAAACTTCAAATGAGCCCCACAGACCCTGCTCGATTGGATGAATGGTATCTGCTGAAGAGTGAATCATTGGAGAAGTTCCCCATCCTGCTTCATTGGAATAAACCGAGCGAGCCATTCCTGTCTGAACGATCTTAGCCACTGCAGCACCGGCAAATCCGCCAATTGCCGCCGTTCCTGTAAAGGCACTCTGGAAAATCATCGAAATGGCCGCAGGCACCTGACCAAAGTTGACTGCCACGATCATGATTCCCATCAAAATATAGGCAATGCTCATCAGCGGAACAAGCTTGCTAAATAAAGAAGCTACACCTTTGATTCCCCCTGAAGTAATTGCATATGTCGTTGCACAAAGAAATGCACCTACAACGATTTCTCCTTCGATCCGCAGGCCAAACAGATTCAGCTCCTTAAACTGGAAGGCCCCCGCCACTACTTCAGAAGCCGTCAGGTTGCTGGAAGTAACAAAAAAAGTCGAGAAAATTCCGATTCCAAAGATGACTGCCAGGATCTTCCATTTATTTCCCCAATGCTTTTCTTCGCCTAACCCTTTTTGCATATAATAGGTCGGTCCACCGTATTTTTCTCCTTTTTCATTGGTCCCTCGATAATAACAGCCCAAGGTCACCTCAACCTGCTTCAGGATCAGCCCCAGCGATGCAGTCAGCCACATCCAGAATACCGCACCCGGTCCTCCGGCTGCCACGGCCGTGGCGACCCCGGCAATATTTCCAAATCCAACCGTTCCTCCAACGGCTGTACAGATCGCCTCAAAAGGGGAAATCAGCTTTTTATCACTGCTGACGCTCTCTTCCTTTTTAAACATTGTTCCGACGGTATGCGACATGATCCATCCGAAATGACGAAATTGGAAAAAACCGGAGCGAACCGTAAAATAAGTCCCAGCTACCAGCATCAGTGCAATTAACGGAATTCCCCAAAGCAGCCCGTTAAGCCAGTCTAAAAAAGCAATCATGTGTTTTCCTCCTCAGTGTCCTTACAATGTCCGAGGGATTAAAAAAGAGTGACAGCGTACGCTACCACTCGAATTTCCATTCAAATCAATAGCTCCTCCACTGTTTTTTTCAGTGAGAGTCCATGACATCTTCTGCCATGTCCCAACTCGAAATCACGGTCAATGATCTCGGTTTCGGCGATTTCCCCTTTCCCTCTGCTTCTTCGAATGACCTTCTCTGCAGGGCTACTCTTGTCAACCGCTACCTCTATTGTAAGGCTTTCATGTTCCTATCTTATTCCTGTTCCTGATACCTGTCAAGAGAAAACAAAGAAAATTTTTCAATTTCTTTCATTGCTTTCATTTTCTTTCATCAAGCCGATGTCCTGCTTCCTCCCGGCGTCGTTTACCGATCCGCAGCTGCAGCTGCTCGACCCAGCCTTTTTTATATTTTAAAGAGACATAACCGATCAGCGACATCACAAAAGCGCCCACTCCATCCACAATCAAATCTTTCATCGTATCCTTCAAAGCGGCCCTTCCCATCAGCAGCGTACCATCTTCAAGCATGAATTTCTGCATATTCAACCCCAGGATCCCATCAAAGGTAAATTCATAGATCTCCCAAAACACCCCTAGGGTCAAAGCAAAACAAAACGAAAAAACGGCAACAAACAATGGACTCAAATTCATTGGAATCCGATCCGATTTATTCAGAATCGTCACAAAAGAAAAGCCCAGCGCCCCCAGCATTCCCCCACTGAAAGTATGCAGGATCGTATCCCAATGTTTAACCGTGTAATAATAGCTGCGCACCTCTCCTAAAAAAATAGCGCAGTATAAAAAAAGAGCATACAAAATCATCATTCCTGAAGGAATCGAAAGATGCAGTCGCTTTTTCAGCATATCCGGCAGCATCATCGCCACGATTCCAAGCAGACACTGTACCATCATCAAAACGTAATCGCCCTTCAGCCGAGCATTCATGTGCTGAGGGTCCAGCTCTAAAGGAGCCAGGATCACCCGGATGACCAAGAAGACAAAAGAAACAACCAGCACAAAAAACACAAAATTACAAATTAGCTTCTGTAAGTCTAATTTCTTTTTCAACAACGTCCCTCCATTAATTTAGTCTACGCAGATTATAACAAAAATTCCGTCGAATTGGAAATCTTCCTTGATATCCACTGTTTTTTTCAGTTAACCAGTATTTTACAAAGTTATTCTTTTCATTTCAATTCCCTGCTTTTATAATAAATGTGCTATGAAGAAGCAGGGAGAGGAAAGCATGAGCCAAAATAAGATTCGAGCAGTTTTTTTTGATGTCGATGGCACCACTTATCAGCACAGCATCCACAGCGTTCCGGACGGAACCATGGATGGATTGCGTCAGCTAAAAAAAAGCGGCATCAAGATCGCGATTTCTACCAGCCGTGTCAAAGGAGAGATGGTCCATCTGCCAAGCTCTTTTCTGGAATTGTTTGACGGGATCATCTGTGCCGGCGGCGCCCTGATTGAAGCAGATGGAAAAATAATCCAGGAATCTGTAGTCGATCCAGAGGATGCCCAGCGGGTCATTGAATATTGCCGGAAAAACCAAGTCGTCTTACGCTGGGCGGATGATCGCTTCGGCTGCTTTTATGACTGTCACACCGATCTGGATCACGACGCCATCTTTGAATACCTCTATTTAATGTGTCCGGAACTGCGCCCCTGGAACCATGAAAAGCTGATACACCTGCTTTTTTATGTACCGCAGGACCAAGAAGAAGAAATTCGAGGACTGCTGCATCATTCCAATCTTGTTCTTTTAAAACGCTGCATGGAAGTCACCGGTCTAGGCATCAGCAAAGCCTCGGCAATCAAGACCCTGGCTGATTACTGGAACATTCCCTATGAAGCCACGATGGCCTTCGGCGACGGTTACAATGATATTGAAATGCTGAAAACAGCAGGGATTGGAATTGCCATGGGACAGGCTCATACAACGATTCAGGAAGCCGCGGATTATGTCACGGCTCCTATTGATGAAGACGGAATTGCCAAAGCTTTACGCCATTTTAATCTGATTATCTGATCTTGGAAAAAAAATTCCCGGGGTTCAAAAAAAATGGTATAAACGGTATAATAAGCATAAAGAAAAGAGAAGGTGAAACGATGAGATACAGAATGAAAAACAAGACTCAAGCTACCACATCCCTGCTTGGCTTTGGCTGCATGCGTTTCCCAGTCAAGGAAGATGGAACGATCGATGAAGAAAAAACCTTCGAAATGCTGGAAACCGCTTATCAGCGTGGTGTAAATTATTATGATACGGCCTATCCATACCATAATCAGACCAGCGAGCTTGTCCTTGGAAAATGGCTCAGCACCAAAAAACGGGAAAGCCTCTATGTTACCTCTAAAAGTCCGGTCTGGCTGATTGAAAATGACCAGGATTTTGATCGCTTTTTAGAGGAGCAGTTAACCAAGCTGCAAACAGACTATCTGGATTTCTATCTGCTTCATGCCCTCAGTCAGGAACGCTGGGATAAGATCAAAGCCATCCATCTTTTAGATCATCTTCAGGCGGTCAAAGACAGTGGAAAAATCAAACGGATCGGCTTCAGCTTTCATGACCGCTATGAGCTTTTTGAAGAAATTCTAAACAGCTATGACTGGGATTTCTGCCAGATTCAGTTCAACTACATGGATACTGATTATCAGGCTGGATTAAAAGGCTATAAGCTGGCTGAATCCAAAGGGATCCCGATGGTCATCATGGAACCAATCAAAGGCGGACAGCTGGCCAATGTCCCAGATGAAATCAAAGACGTGTTCCGTTCAATCCATCCGGACTGGAGCGATGCTTCCTGGGCCCTGCGCTATGTCGCTTCCCATGAGAATGTTTACACCGTTCTTTCTGGAATGAGCACCTTGGATCAGGTTTTGGATAACCTGAAGACCTTCGATGAATTTGTCCCGCTCAACAGCATCGAGCTGGAAGCCATTGAAAAAGCCAAAGCGCTGTTTGCCGCACGGGTCCAGGTCCCATGTACCGGCTGCCGTTACTGCATGCCATGCCCATTTGGCATTGATATTCCAGGCAATTTCAGCATCCTGAATAATGCCCACATCTACAATCGTTTTGAAGAAGCCAAGAAAAAATACCAAAGCCTTGAACAAGCCCGGGCTGAATTCTGTCATCAATGCGGAGCCTGCATGAAACAGTGCCCTCAGCACATCCAGATTCCATCCAAGCTTGAACAGGTCAAAAAAGAACTGGGAGAATAAGACAGCGGCCCTACGCTGTCTTTTTTAAAAACAATGATGAACCAAGAATTTTTAAATAAGGTCGTGGTCATTACTGGAGGAGCCCGAGGGATCGGACGGTGCATGGCCCACGCATTTGAAGAAGAAGGAGCCTTCGTCTGTATCCTGGATTTGTTAGAAAATCCCTATTTTGTCGGTGATCTGACCGATTATCCTACACTGCAGCGTTTCGTAAAAAAGGTCATTGATGATTACGGCCAGATCGATGTTTTAATCAACAATGCCTGTCCGTTATTCAAAGGGATCGATGACTGCAGTTACGAAGAATTCAACCAAGCGCTTCTGGTCGGCGCCACCGCCCCTTTTATGCTGACCAAGCTGTTTCTGCCTTACTTTACCGAAGGGGCCTCCATCATCAATCTTTCCTCAACCCGGGATCGCATGAGCCAGCCGCAAAGTGAGAGCTATTCTGCTGCTAAGGGGGCGATTCAGGCTTTGACCCATGCCCTGGCAATCAGTCTTGGGCCAAGAAAGATCCGCGTCAATTCGATTTCTCCAGGATGGATCAACACGACCAACGAGCCAACCTGTGAAGAAGACCACCTTCAGCAGCCTGTTGGACGCATTGGAAAGCCTGAAGACATTGCCTATGCCGCCCTGTTTCTTGCCTCAGAGAAAGCCAGCTTCATTACTGGGGAAAATATCTGTATCGACGGCGGCATGACCCGGCAAATGATCTATCATGGAGAGCATGGCTGGAAATTTCAGAAAAACTCTTAAGAACCTAAAAAAGTGACGGATTAAAAATCCGTCATTTACTATATATCAACAATAATGTTCTTTGAACTAAGCATAGAGCGATAGTATAATTTAGCCAGAGGATATTCCCATGATCGCTGATAATCTTGCACAAGCCTTGGTCACTACCGCTACAAAATGTTTCGAACGTGAATACGACCCTTCAAAGCATACCATCCAAAAGATATTCTTCGATCATTTTGATGATTTTTTAAAAGACCCTCAGGTCATAAAGAACAC
>CALVGQ010000070.1 GCA_944327135.1 uncultured Erysipelotrichaceae bacterium
TTGCTCCGGCATTGACCGCAGCATTCATCGTCAGTGCATGGGTGCGATCATAGAACACTAAAGGATTCGCTTTCATTACTGTCATATCCACCAGTTCAATCCCGATTTCCTGAGCCATTCGCAGTCCATCTCCTGTATCTCCCGGTGAACAGTAATAAATCGAGTCTGCCCATTCCGGCAAATATTCCGCGACCATTTCCTTGTTTGCAGCATATCCGCCTGTGGCAAGAATAACCGCATCCGCATGAATGGTATAAGTCCCTGCTTTAGTTTCTACTTCAATACCGACGGCCTTCTCATTTTCTGTCAGGATGTGCACGGCTTTACTCGACGGCCGTACATCGACTCCAGCTTTTTCAAGTTCTTCTGTCAAGGCTGGAATGACCATCGCTCCCAGTCCTGAACCGCCTTCCGGTGCTAAAATAAAAGCACTCGACGTATGATCCAGTTTAACTCCAAGAGAAATCAAATACTCCGCCTGAGACGCTGCATTTTCAGCCAAGATACGAGCTGCCTCGCTTTTTGCATAGGCTCCTGTCGCCGCCTCCTGCTGCATATAATTGTTATACAGATCCTCGACGGTCTCACTTTTGCCTTCGGCCTGATGTACGGAAGTCCCTACTGAACCAAACATGCTGTTGGAAAGCAGGGATGTTCCTCCTAAAATATCCTGTTTTTCCACCAAAATGACCTTGGCTCCCTGTTGTGCCGCATGGATTGCGCTTGCCATTCCAGAAGCTCCCGAGCCGACTACAACCACATCACACTCTGTATCCTCGACGGTTCCATAATCCATTGCTGCAGCAGCAAAGAAAGACTCCTCAGCCTGCGCCTGTTTCAAACAGTCTTCAACAGCATTTAAAATTCCCTGACTGGTCATCGTCGCACCAGAAAGCGTATCCACACCAACCGTTTGATACTCCATGATCCGCTGCGGGATCACTTCTAGCGGTGCACTGCTAATTCCTTTGCTTTCACTGTGAGACAAGACCTCTATCTGAGATATTGCTCCTTCCGCAATCGTTACAGCGACCTGGATTTCTCCATTGTTTCCCCAGGCAGAAGCGGTGTAATTGCCGTCCACGATCGAAGTACTGCTTTCTTCCTGAACGGAACAAGCCGAAAGTCCTACCATTAAAAGGGCCATCAGCACGCAAATCAATTTCTTCATTTTCTTCCCTCCTGATATGCTACAATAGTATAAACTGTGTAGTAACTGCGTAGTCAACCCACTTTTTAGAAAGAAGGATATCATGACGAACTTGCCGCAAAAAATAAATATTCGCACCCATCAGCTTTGTCAACTATTTCCTCTTTCCCGAAATACGCTTCGCTTTTATCGGGATCAAGGTCTGCTTCAGCCAAAGCAGGGTACAAATGGCTACTATCATTACACGGCAAAGGACATCGCTTCCCTTTTTTTCTCTCTTTCTCTTCAAGCCAAATTCGGCCGTTCATTAACTTCTATTCGAAATCAGCTAAATCAAGCTAGTGTTCGGTGCGATCTAAGCCTAGGAATCACAGAAATCGATCAAAATCTGCACGCTATCGAAATAGAGCTTCAGCGTCTGCAAAAGAAAAAAGAAAGGCTGCTATCCTTAAAGGATTACCGTTTACAATTGCTTGAAAGTGTCAATCAGATCACCTGGGTCGATCAAACCGATGGATTAGACTATATCGAAGAATCTGATTTTTTAGCTCAGCAAGCTGAAATTCGAAAACTCACTAAACATCATTTAGGTTTTCAAGGACTTCTTTTTTCTATTCAGCAGCTAGAAGAAAAATGGATTTATCCCACGTATATTCTTGGTATTACTCATCGTTCCAATCAAGAAAGCCAGCTTCAGTTTCATTCCCGCTGCCATATTCCATCCGGAAAAAAAGCCCTGCGTTATACGCTTCAGATTGATCGTCTGGATCGATTGGATTCTTCCATTTTTCAAGAAGTACTAGCCACTGCCAAAAAAGAAAAAGCCACCCTTTATCCGATTGTCACTTCCTTGATTCTGGATGTTCATCAGCAGCCAGAAAGCTATATTGTCATGTTCCGTTTTCTTCTTGAATCTACAGAATAAAAAAGAGAATTCCGACGAATTCCCTTTTTTATTCTGTAGCACCTGATTCTGTATCCGCATTATTTTCTGTATAGCCGCTCCAATATGCGTAATTGGCTGGATATTCTGAACGCGTCGTAGCCCCGGTAAATCCATCAATGTTCAAATCCGGATCCAGGGTTCCCACCACGATAGCACAGATGAATTTCAAATTCTCCGCAAGATGATCCCCATACCACTGTTCACTCGTCATATCTCCATTACGATAAATCAGCCAGTTTCCTTCTTCATCTTTTAAGAACTGATCGTAATTTTCGGAACGTTCTCCTACCGCTCCATTGGTCAAAACAACTCCCTGAAACATATGGGTAGAGTAGCCATAAGCAATCGCTGCCAAATTAAAATATCCAGTAGCAATTCCAGCATCATAGTATCCGCGATCAACCTGATACTTGTATACCGTATCCGTTTCCGAAATCTGGTTTTCCTCAGCCACCAGCCGTTCTGAATAAACCAGCACGGTTACAGTTCCTTCTCCAGTATAATTGCCTTTGGTTGTTCCAACAATCTCTTTCTGAGTTTCCGGATCCTCAACCACAACAAAGAATACATCATTCTCGCCTCCGCTTGCTACCGCATGATGAGTAAAATCCAAAATATCATCCAGCTCTTCCCTAGTTGGCCGTGCGCTGGCCTCTTGCAGATAACCAGTTACTGCCCCTTCTTCTTTTGCCGTAGCACCGGCTGATTTATAGCGATCTTCGTCACGAACCCAATCTAAAAATTCGACCGCATCGAACTTTGCCTCTGACTCATTTGACGATGCGGATTGGTTGGCTGCTGTGCTGCATCCAGTTGCACTGCCTACAAGCAAAATGCTCAGAAGAAGCATCCATCCTTTTTTTAAATTCATTGTTCTTTCCTCCCTTAATGGATGCTTTCAGTATAAAAAAAACATCCTTGTTTGAAAATCAGAACTATGTTACCATAATGTCAACATAAAGTTGACGGTGA
>CALVGQ010000071.1 GCA_944327135.1 uncultured Erysipelotrichaceae bacterium
ACAATGCTCGTAAACCCGTATTTTTCTAAGACCTCTGACTTATTTTTTTCAATAAAAAATTGATTTTTAACAATAAAGCAAACTTCCCTTTCGCATTGATCACTTGAGAAAAAGTCCTATGAAAAAAACGATAATGGACAGCACCACCCCGATCAAGGATACTCCGCCCAGCCATGTATTTCTTCCCAGATCGATCAAAACAAGAAAAATTGCCAGTAACATCAGCATCACTGCCGACAGCATGATCTTTGTTGATTTCATATTATCCCCCCTTTTCTTTCAATATGATTTTATACTCCTAGCCACACAATATACCGTGATTGATATGAACCTTTTTAAAATACTTCAGGAGCTTTTTAGCTCGTTTCTTTATTAAAAAACAGCTCTTTTTTCCTTATTTCAAAATCCCATTCTTTTTCGGATATCATTGAGCCATTCTCCTTTATATTTGAAATATCTTGGTCCAGCAATCGAATGCTTCTTGCCTGAAATAAGTTTCGCTGCCGCAGTCAGAGACATTTGTTTTCCTTGATATTCAACTTTTCTATCCCCGATAACTTTACATTTCATTTGCGGATTGGCATAATACTCTATTTCTTCTCCTACTGAAATCTGACACTTCGCAAAAGAAAAATTCTCCGCCTTCTCATGATTTTCTGTATCGATTTCCTGTGCTAATTGTTCCTCTTGCTGTTCTATTGCTGTAGGTACAACTAGCTTTAGATTCTCTTTACAATTATGAATCTCTGCCATTGCCTCCAATATGGCATAGGCTTCTTCTGGCCTCATGGCATAGAATTCGCGAACTCTTTTTTTCCCGTTAAATTCATCAATAGAGCGCAATTCAGGATTCAGTTTATCAATGATGGCATGAAGTTTTAAATCCGACAGCCTTGAGCTCACCACATAGGTAGCATATACCCTGAATGCAAACGGAATGCATTCACTGCGATTTAATTCTTTCAAACGCCGTTTTATATCTGTTGCATATCCAATTTTTACATAATCCGGAAACGAAGGATTCGTTAAAATATAAATTACTCCTTTTGTATCACTCATTTTAATGTCCTCCATTTATTCTTCCCTCAACAGCCACTGAATTTCCTCCATCGTTTCTTTGACCGCTGTTTTTATCTCAAACAGCAAACGCTCTTCCCCTGCTTGAAAATCAATAGTGAATATCGGCTTTTTTACAACATAATCCTGATGTTCCGGATCCTCACACCATTTCAGTTTTTCTGTTTTTCCCTTGAATCTTTGATAAAAGCGTTTCTGATCCTTTCGATTTATCCCCGAAACCCATATTTCAAAGCAAAACTGCTCATGAAGAAACATGACCCCGCCTTTTAATCCCTCCGCTTTCAGTTTTTCATTTGTAAACAGAAAATAAGAATAATCCATTCCGTTCTCTGTAATCCTTCCCTGAAAGCGATATTCCGGCAATTCTTCTTCCAGCCTTCTGCGCAGCCATCGAAACATCCTGACAAATTCACGATAAGCAGCAATACAGTCTGTTGACTGAATCAGCTCTTTATATTTTAATAATAAATCCCTATTCATTGACTTCCTCTCCCAGATTAAATTATACCCTAAAAACGAAAAAAAGTTTATTTTCGATATAACCCGCAACCAAAGCTATTAAAACCATCTCTTTACAGTTATAAAAAAACCTGATTTTGTCCTTGATTCCCGCCCATCCACTTAAACTGGTTTATTCAGTTCTTTTCATTCTCTTCCTTTTTTCTTTCCATTTCATCTTCTCCAGCAGGATCTTTTTGTACTTTTGGACAATTCGCTTGATCGATTCTTCTTTATTTATCAAAACTTTTGTCCTTTTTTTGATCAAGATTGTGATAAAATAAAAAAAATTATTTGTGTAGAAGAACATTTCAAAATAATTCTTGATCCTGTTTTTTCTGCATCCTTTTTTAATCTTCTATTTTTGAAGATTTTAAAAAAAATCATTTAAAAATGAATGACTTTTGACTGTTCAATCGTTTTATAAGTGAAGGACGATCAACATCGTCCAATAAGGGAGGAAAAAGAAATGAAAATGACACTGAAAAAAGGAATCCTTGCTGTTGCCGCAGCCGGATCACTCTGCGCCATTGGAATAACCAGCGTTTTTGCCGCTGGACCAGCAAACGGAAGAAACTATATCGATCTTAATCAGGATGGGATCTGCGATCATCGGGAAGACTGCTGGCAATGCGGTGATCAAAATCAAGATGGCCTTTGCGATTTATGCGGAAAAGTTCTGACTTCCGGGGCCTCTGCCGGTGCCGGTCAAAACTATGTTGATGCCAATCAGGATGGCCTTTGCGATCATTATTCGACCAACCATCACGCTGGACAGGGAAGCAGACATCACGGAAACCATCATTAAGCATTTCCTTTTATAGGAGAGGATCAGATGCGAAGCGAACAGGAGATCAACCAAGCCATCGATCAATATGCAGATACGGTTCGACGGCTTTGTATGATCCAGTTAAAAAACAAAGCGGATACCGAAGACATTTTTCAAAATGTCTTTTTAAAGTACGCACTGAGCTCCGTTTCTTTTCAAAGCGCCGATCATGAAAAGGCCTGGATCATTCGAGTGACGCTTAACGCCTGCAAAGATCTGCTTAAAAGTTTCTTTCATAACCGTATCGTTTCTCTCGATGAGATGCTGGAACAGCCAGCTGAGCTCGCGCCCGATCATCGGGAAGTGCTGGAGGCAGTACTTGCTCTTCCGCAAAAATACCGAGAGGTCGTCTATCTGCATTTTTACGAAGATTATTCTGCCTTGGAAATCAGTCAAATCCTTGGAAAAAAAATCAATACGATTTATACCCTTCTCACCCGTTCTAAACAATTGCTTCGAGAAAAACTGGGAGGTGAAGACGATGAATGAAAAAATCAAAGAAGCCTTTAATCAGATTCATGCTGAAGAAACCATAAAAGAAAAAACCAAAGCAGCCATTTATCAAAAAGCCATAAAAGCAAGCCGATCTTCTCATTTCCATCGTTTCTCATTGATCCCTGCATTAGCGGGGCTGGTCGTACTTCTTATTGGAGGACGCTGGCTCTATTTCACCCCGATTGCCGCAATCAGCATTGATATCAACCCTTCGCTGGAGCTGGAAGTGAATCGCTTAGGCCGAGTCATTTCAATAGAAAGCTATAACGAAGAGGCAGACCTTTTATTAGA
>CALVGQ010000072.1 GCA_944327135.1 uncultured Erysipelotrichaceae bacterium
TAAAAAAATCATGCAATGCCTGTTGTTGATCCTTAGTTTTAAAAAAACAGGTCAAACCAATCTCATTAGGCTGATACCAAATGGAAAATGGCATAGTTTCATCCAATTGCTCCCGTAAAGCATGAAGCCTTCTTTTTTTCTTTTTCGAAATCGAAACAGTTTGGTAAAACTCAGGAGGCAGACCCATCCCAATCTGAGTGACCGCCCCATTTTCGCCTATCAAAATCGGTTTTTCAAGCTGAAGCTGACGACAAAATCCACATAAATAAAAAGTGGGCTTCCCAGAAGAAATCGCAATTTGAACTCCACGCCGCTGCAGTTCTTTCAGGCCTTCTACCGTTATTGGATTGCTTCCTTTT
Organism: uncultured Erysipelotrichaceae bacterium; assembly: GCA_944327135.1. GTDB lineage: Bacteria > Bacillota_I > Bacilli_A > Erysipelotrichales > Erysipelotrichaceae > CALVGQ01. The sequence continues at coordinate 360 of CALVGQ010000072.1, forward strand.
TCAATAGGAGCCAACGTTCCATCCAAATCAAACACCACTAATTTCAGCATACATGATATCTCCTTCTTTTTTATTTTAAATCAGCCGGATTAGAAAAACAATTTCCAAAGCGTTTGATTTTCATCCGAAATCTGATTAAAATAAAATAGAAAGGAAGCCGATTATGTTCAAAAGCCGTTTTTTCTTCCGTTTTTGGGGACATTTCAAAACAATTACCCAGCATAAAATCAAAGTGACTTTGCTTTGTTTTAAAATGGGGTTGATCAGACAAGGCCTGCTTCATGATCTATCAAAATACAGCTGGATCGAATTTTCAACAGGAGTCCGCTATTTTCAAGGCAACCGCAGTCCTATTGATGCTGAAAAAGAAGAAAAAGGATACTCTTTAGGCTGGCTTCATCACAAAGGTAGAAATCGTCACCATTGGGAGTATTGGATCGATCGCACCTTTGGCAAGATCACGGTCGTGAAAATGCCGCTGAATTATTTAAAAGAATCAGTTTGTGACCGGGTTGCAGCCTGTATGATTTATCAAAAAGAACATTATACGGATGCCTCTGCCTATGAATATTTCAAAAAGGGATCCGATCATCGCCTGATGCATCCCGAGAATTCTCAAAAAATGGAGGAATATCTTCTTCTAATCAAAGAAAAAGGCCTGGATGAGGCCTTTCGGATCATTCGTCAGGATCATTGATCCTTTTTTATTGAGCTTTTCTCTTCAATGAATTGATCCAAGTTCCTTGAAAGAGGCATTAATCGGAATGCCTGAAAAAAAGACGAATCACTTTCATCTTATTCATGAAAATGATTCGCCTTTTTATTTATTAGGAAAATCACCATACTTCTCATATGTCTTTTTTTCATTCTCCAGTATTGTTTGGCTTGGTTGATAATCCTCAATGCCATAAATATTTCGATGAAGGTGAATAACCATCTCGCTATAGCTTCTTACCAGATACCCTCCAAGACCAGGACAGGTAGCGATATCATCGTATTCCCCGCTTGGCTCTTTATACGTCTCAATGTTGCTCAAATCAAAGCTCAGCAAGGCAACCAGCATCTCTTTTATTTCATTGCTGCTTAGATTCGTCGTCACCAACGGAAGCATCTCATTGACGATGTCCATCAATTCGAAAACGGATCGATCTTTCAGCTTACTAACGATAGCCTGTATCACATTGTTCTGACGTTCCATCCGACTGAAATCACTGTCGATATATCGAATACGACAATACATCATCGCATGGTACCCATCCAGTGTATACGTTCCTGCCGGCCCTTGGATTCCCAAAGGCTTATTTTGCTGACGGATCTCTGCGGAAGTTAAGTCGATGTCGACTCCACCTACTAGATCCACTAATTTTTCTAACGCGCTAAAACTAAATGTGATGTACTGGGTAATGTCCAAATCCAAATTATAATTCAAGGTTTGAACTGCAAGTGTTGGACCGCCAATCCAATACGCCCAATTAAAATGACCAAATTTCTGATAATCTCCTGGAATCCAAACAACTAAATCTCTTTCTACCGAAGTAATTTTTACAATCTTGTTATCGTAATCCAATGAAATGATCTTCATCGCATCGCTTCGGTCTTCACTTTCGCTTGTTGGATTCTGTTCATCATTGTCTGCTCCAAATAAAGCAATATTCACGACATGACGATCTTGATTGGCTAGAATGACCTCTGGTGCAATTTCTGCTTCTTCAATTGTAATAGCTTCTTGATGATCCAACTTCTGAAGCAGATGATCCAAATACAAATTTCCAAGCAATAAGATCATTGCAGGGACCGCCACAACAATGGCTGCGATCCCCCATCCTATCTTTATCTTTTTTTTCATTGATTTAACCATACCTTATGGCCTTTCTTAAAACGATCTAGCCAAATAATTTGGCAAAGATTCTTCTTTTCTCTTCAATTTTTGTATAGTTTTCATTAACTATCTGATTATTCTCTAAAAGCATCTTAGGATTTTCCCGAAACAGCAGGCTCGCTGTTAATTTTCCGTATTTGTTTTCTATCTTTGAATAAGCTTCATATAATTTTAGCGGTCGGGACTGATTATGCGCATCAGAAGCAATAAAACTAACAAAATGTGCATCGATCATTTGATAAAGCAGTTTTTCATGAGAGACCAGGCTTGTCGCATTGCACTGAAGAAGATCTCCCTCTTTTAACCATCGTATGCAAAAATTTGGATCATCTTGAACATAACGATATCGTTCAGGATGAGCGATAATGATACATTTTCCCAAGCAACGCAGATCATATAAAATCTCATCATATTCCATGCGATATTTATCAAATGGAAATTCCACCAAGACATACATGGAATCAGCTAAAGAACAAACCTTTCCCTCATCGATCATATCAGGCAGCTCGGGATGGATCATCAATTCATTGCCAAGATGAATTTTTATCTGAAGCTCTTCCTCACGACATTTTTTTAGCAATAACTGATACTTATCCAGCAATTCCTGCTTTTTCAATTTAAAAGGACCATTTTTTATATAATGAGGAGTTAAGATAATTTCCGTGATCCCATCTTTTTCTGCTTCTTTGAGCATCATAATCGATTGCTCTATGGTACTAGAGCCATCATCGACCCCAAAAAGGATATGATTATGAATATCGATCATAAGACCTTCTCCTATTTAAATAGTTTTTTCTTCTTTTTAGAAACTGCTTGTTTCTTATCGGTATATCGGTAGCTATAATCATAATATTTTTTCGAAACAGGCATTCTCGTCATGACAATGCCAATAACACGGGTATTCATTTGTTCCAACAGATCCTTCACACGCAGCAGATCTTTACGTTCATCCTGATTATGAGCGATCACCAGCAATGTTCCATCTGCAACATCTGAAATGATGATGCCATCTGTAACTAGTCCAACAGGAGGACAATCCAGCAAAATTACATCATACTTTTCGGTCATCTTCTCAATAAACGATTTCAAAGACGCACTTTGAATGAATTCTGAAGCAAATGGAATCCGCGTTCCAGAAGTCAAAACATCCATGTTGTCAGCATAATGGATCACAGCCTCTTCAAAATGAACATGCTGAGTCAGCACATCGGTGATCCCCATTCGATTGCGGATCTTAAGTTTTTTATGAACCGACGGAACACGAAGATCCAGATCGATCACCAAAACTTTCTTATTCAGCTGAGCATAGACCACGGCCAGATTCAAGACCGTCGTACTTTTTCCCTCTGCCGCTGAAGCCGAGATGACATTAATCACTTTCATCTCTTTATCAAACTCACGCATCAGCAGATTCGTTCTTAACGTCCGATAAGCTTCTGCAGCTGGGCTATCACTGTCGATCATCGTAATCAGATGTTCACTAATCATCATTTTTTCTGCCCCTTTCCTGTTACTTTTAATTCCACTTCAGGAATAATTCCAATGATCGGATAATTGAAGATCTTCTTTACCTCTTCCTCACTCTTTACTTTGCGATCCGTCAGTAAAACGAACATCACCAAACATCCGCTTAGAACAATCCCAACCGCAAAACCAAGCAAGGTATTTTTTAATGTATTCGGTCCTGATTTTTCATCTGGAATCTTTGCTTCATTCAATATTGTCACATTTTCAATTTGCATGATGCTGTAAATTTTACGAGTGAATACCTCCACCACTTCATTCGCCAGATCAGCAGATAATTGCGGATCTTCGGTTACTACAGAAACATTAATCACTTCAGTATCATTTGCAGAAGATATCGTAACAATCTTGTTATATTTTTCTGAATCAATATCTAATTTTAAATTTCTGATTACATCATCACTAATAGCTTCACTTTTCATGATCTCACTATACGTAGTAACCAATTTCTGGCTAGCTTGGATATCGGAATAAGTTACTTGCTGTGACTGACTATTGGACTTCTGAACAACGATTAATTTAGCAGTTGCTGTGTATTCTTTGGGTAAAATAAAATAAGTCACAGCAAAAAATACAATCGAACAAAGTAAAATGATTGCCAAACATGGTTTAAAGACCTTCTTAGTCGCTTCTAAAATCTGCCTAAAATCAATTTCTATAACATCATTTTCTTCCATCTTATTTCCTCCTTCTAACACAAAAAAAGCTGAATCATCAGCTTTAACAACAACTATAACCCGCTTCTTAAGCAGGTTATAGTTCTATTACAACAGACCTCATCAAAAGCGCCTCAACGACTATTCAACTTATTCTGCTAAATTTGCTAAATAATCTTAACAAAAAATAACTCAATTGTCTACACTGATCATAAAAACACTCGTTTTGTAGCTGTAGCGCTACAATACATCTTGGACAGTAGAATAAAAAAGTAGAAGGATATGACCTCCATCGGTTATCGTTGAGTTGTCACGCAACAACTTAACGAAAGGGGCACTATCCTTCATGTACAAAAGCATAGCACAAGACATGGCCTATCGGCAATCCCTAATGAAGTACGCAGAAAAATACGGCGTCAGCCGTGCCAGTCGAAAATACAACAAAAGCCGGTCATACATCTACTTCTGGAAGGAACGCTGGGATGGGAGTGCTGCATCCCTGGCTTGCCACTCCCGGCGGCCTCTCAGCCATCTCAACCAGCATACTGATGAAGAACTCAAATTGATCCGGGATATGCGTCGGCGTAATCCGAATTTGGGGAGGTCGTGTCAAGAATTTTTCGCACTTTAGTTCGCAGGCTCTGTTGTAAATGAAGTCAGCCAGCAATGGAGGTGTCCTCAAGTGTCGCCTCCAGATGCTTCATGTTCATGTACTTCTTGTTGCCCCACTGGGTGCCGGCCACATGGCGCAGCCGGGCACAGACCAGCATGAGAGC
>CALVGQ010000073.1 GCA_944327135.1 uncultured Erysipelotrichaceae bacterium
CCTTTCCGGCAGCAGTCAGACAAGAAAAGTGTAAGACTAAAAGCAACAACAGGGAAAGAGGAAATAAGTGAAAGACTAAAATCTACTTCTTACTATTTAAAGTGGAAATAAACTTTTCACTTCACAATGTATAAAATTGATTCTGCTTTTGATGATAGGCATTGACTTTCGATTGGCTTTTAACTATAATTAACACGTTAACGAATAGGGTGAAGCTGTCGTGAAATGGACGAAGAAAGAGCTGACAAATCTGATCGATGTCAGTTTTGAAGAAGAACTGAGCTTTGATTTGCATGATTTTCGCAAGCTTGAACGTCTGAGAGATCTGCGCCATGTTATCGTTAAAGGAACTGGGCATTATGATTGCTCGTCACAGCGATTTGAGGTTGATTTGGATCTGGCGGGAGAGATGATCGTTCCTTGTGCTGTTACGCTGGAAGATGTGACTGTGCCGTTTGAAACATCCAGTCATGAAGTATTTAGTTTTCTGAATACCGAAGATGAGGATGTGCACGAGTGTCGGAAGGATTTTCTGGAGCTCTATCCGGTCGTATTTCAGCTGATTTTAGCTGAAGTGCCGTTAAAGGTCGTTAAAGAGGGAGCGGTTTATCCCAAGGGAGACGGCTGGGAAGTTATGACTGAAGAGGAATACCGTAACCGGACAAAAGATGAGATCGACCCGCGATTAGCAAAGCTGAAAGAGTTTAAATTTGAGGAAAACTAGGAGGTGCGAATATGGCTGTACAACAGAGAAGAAATTCGAAGACAAGAAAAGCAAAACGCAGAACACATTTCAAACTGACTGCGCCGACACTGGTTAAGTGTCCGACATGCGGTGAATACAAAATGCCGCATCATGCTTGTCCATCTTGTCAGGCAAAATAAAACGATCGTCCGATCGTTTTTTTTATTGAGAGAATAGATAATTATGAGAAGAAAATGGAAAATTCGAGGTACGCTGTTGATAATTGTTTGGAAGTTAAGGAAAATTCGGTGCGTGTTTTTGAAACAGAGGTGTTGGTTTGAAGGAAAAAATGTTCAAGCAGATAGATTATTGAAATTAGTCCGATAAATGGCTTTATTTGAAAATTGACTACCTTATGCTGGATGCTGTCAGCTGTTTTGATGGCCTGTATGATGATCAACTGCATTGTATGGGTCTCATTATTGAAGCTTTAGAAATGATTCTGCTTGATGCGATAACACTGAAACAAACTGGAGCTGGGAGAATTTCGTTAAAAAACAAGTTTGATTGATCCAGGAGCCGCGTTTTTTTTAAAAATGAAAATAAAACGAGGCGCTAGATTGGTTCAGTTTAAGCGATTTTTTTTGGAAGAACGTAAAAATCACAGGATTGCATGTGATTTTTTTTTGCGGAAAATTGGCCTGTAAAAAGACACAGCTAGCGGCTTTTTCAAGTGTGGAATCCAAGAAAACTGAAGAAAATGATAAGGTCTCAAGAACCGCTTAAAATAAGGCTTAAATGCAATTTTATCCATTTTTTTCCAGGTTGCAGAAAAGGGCGAAAAAAATCGGCGAAAAAATTAAAAAATCCTTTTCATTTAACAGACTTGTAGTATAATTGTGGTATAAAGTGGCAGAAAGTGGAGGAAAGTGGGGCAAAACGGTCATGTTTATGGGAGAATACCGGCATGCGCTGGATACCAAAGGACGAATTATCATACCGGCGAAATTCCGTGATGAGCTCAAAGACTGTTTTGTTGTTACCCGTGGGTTGGATGGCTGTTTGACGATTTACACGATGGAACAATGGGGACAAGTCATTGCTCAGCTTCGTAAATTGCCCGATACCAAGCGCGAAACCCGACTTTATACGCGAATGATGACATCGAAGGCAACAGAGTGCAGTCCGGACAGTCAAGGAAGGATTCTTCTTCCCGCCGCTTTAATTGAAGAAGCAAAAATAGAAAAGGAATGTGTTATAGTGGGTGTGGCAGATCATGTTGAAATCTGGGCTAAAGATCGCTGGGAAAATTATTATGAGGAAGCCAGTGACTCCTTTGAGGATATTGCCGAAACACTGACGGATTTTCTGAGCCTATGAGTGTACATATCAGTGTTTTATTGCATGAAAGCATTGAAAATTTAGCTATCCGGTCAGATGGAATCTATGTTGACGGAACCCTGGGACGGGGCGGGCATAGCCGTGAAATAGTTCAGCGATTAAACAGGCAGGGGCATCTGTATTGCTTTGATAAGGATGAAAAAGCGCTACAGGAATCCTCTGAAAGACTGGCGGAATGGCAAGATCAAATCACGATGATTCATAGTGATTTTTGTCAGATGAAGGAGCGGCTGGCAGCTTTGAATGTCTTTCAGGTTGATGGGGTATTGTTGGATCTGGGGGTTTCTTCTCCACAGTTTGATGAAACAGAACGCGGTTTTAGCTACCGTTTTGATAGCCGGTTGGATATGCGGATGGATCAGAGCCAGCTGCTTACAGCGTGGCAGGTAGTTAATGAGTATTCTTTTGAGGAGCTGGTTCGAATTTTGACCCGTTATGGTGAAGAACCATTTGCGAAATCCATTGCTCGAAAGATTGAAGAAAGGCGGAAAATCCAGCCGATTGATACAACATTCCAGCTGGTAGAAGTGATTCGTTCTGCGTTGCCAAGCAAGGTACTGAATAAAAAAGGCCATCCGGCAAAGCAGAGCTTTCAGGCCATCCGTATCGAGGTTAATCATGAACTGGATAGCCTTCAGCAGGGGTTAACTGAGGCGCTGACAATGCTGAAGCCGGGAGGAAGGGCTTGTGTGATCACCTTTCATTCTTTGGAGGACAGAATGGTCAAAGAGATTTTTGCTAAGGTATCACGTCCACCGCAGATTGACCGTAATCTTCCTATTCTTCCGCAGGATCTTCCTCAGGCAGAATTTCAATTAATCACACGAAAGCCAATTCTTCCTAACCAACAGGAAATATCAGAAAATAAACGTTCGCATTCTGCAAAATTACGAGTTTTAGAAAAAAGAAGTTAAAGGAGAGGAAACCATGAAGATCGTTAAAAGAAAAAGAAAAAAATTAAGACTGGAACGCTTTGCTGCCTTGATGCTGATTGTTTCTTTGATGATGGCGCTGGCTTCTTCTTTGTTTCTGCGTTCCTACAACAATGCATTGACTATGCAGGTGCAGGCAACGGAAGAACAGATCACTGTTTATCAGACAGAGAATGAATCTTATCGGGTTGCCATTCAGAATCTTTCCAATAAAGAGCGTGTCTTGAGCATCGCTGAGATGGAAGGTCTGGCCATGAATCAGGGGAATGTTGTAACCATCAGTGGCGGTGAATAAATAATGAGGAAAAAAGGACTTCCGATGGTCCGGTTTCTGTTTGCCGTTACTTTGATCTTAGCCGTGATTGTAGCGGGAAATGTTTTTCTTGTTTCGGTGATGCGCATTCATTTGCGAAGCGGAACCGATTTGACCGTCTATGCCTCGAACTCCAATACGGTAACAGAAACGCTTCAGTCGAAGCGCGGTTATATTTATGATAAATACGGAACGATCATTGCTCAGGATGTTCAGACTTATAATATTATCTGTATTTTGAACAAGGATCGGGTCAGTGCTAATGGGAAGATTGCTTATGTTGAAGACCCGGCAACGACTGCAAAGGTTCTTTCACAGATTTTAGATATCGATGAGATGACCATTTATCAATACTTGACACCGACAGATGGTCGTAAACAGACCGAGCTGGGGACCAAAGGACGCAATTTATCCAAAGAGACTAAAGAAAAAATTGAAGCAACAAATCTACCGGGAATTGAATTTGTGAAGTCGGTAAAGCGCAGCTATCCATTAGGCCGTTTTGCTTCATATTTGATTGGATTTGCTCAGTCGGATGAAACTGGCCATACAGTTGGAAAGATGGGACTGGAATTATTTTTGGATGATGCCTTGACTGGAACAGATGGGAGCAAGACCTATCAGGCGGATAAAAATGGTTATATTTTACCGGGAATGAAATCAGAAGAAACTGCAGCAGTAAATGGCAATGACGTAGTTTTAACAATTGATCAGGGAATTCAGGAAACACTGGAATCTTCTTTCGATCAGACCATGGAGCTTTTTGAGGCGGATAAAGTGTGGGGAGCCGTCATGGAAGTGGATACCGGAAAGATTCTGGCATGGGGACAATCTCCCGGTTTTGATCCCAATCAGCTGGTGATTGAGGATTATACCAATTATGGATCACAGATGCCTTATGAAGCTGGATCAGTAATGAAAGTATTTACTTATGCTGCAGCTATTGATTCCGGTGTGTATGAACCGGATACTTTGGTAGACAGTACTCCTTTTTGTTATGCCGCTGGAAGCAATCGAAGACCTTATCGGGTAAATTGTGGGGACAGTCGTCAAATTGGTCGAATCGGGAATGCTTCGGATCGAAATTGGGGCATGATTTCTTATGATATGGGATTGATTTATTCTTCGAACGTTGTGACTTCCAGCATCTTAGCTAATTTGCTGGAACCTGCAGTTTTTGAAAGCTATCTTGAAAAATTTGGATTCTTTCAACTTGTGGAGAGCTATGGCATTGCAGAAGTCAATGGAGTTAAAAATTTTACTTGGCCGGCGGATATGCTGGCGTTGACCTATGGTCAAGGATCGACCGTGACCATGCTGCAGCTATTGCAGGCCTATTCGGCAATTTTCAGTGATGGAACGATGGTGCAACCTTATTATATCGAACAGATCCGCAGCAGTTATGATACTCAGGATGTGCTGTATCAGGGCGAGACCAAGGTGGTAGGAAATCCGATCAGTGAAAGCACAGCACTTCAGGTTCAGGAACTGATGTATCGGACAGCCAATTCAGAGGAAGGAACCGCTCGATACTATCAGATTGAAGAAACAGAGTTTTTAGCGAAAACAGGAACATCTCAGATTTCAGTTGCAGGGAGCTATAATTCCGGAAAAACGATTTCATCAGTCATGATTGGGCTTCCAGCTGAGGATCCAAAATACATGATCTATTATGCATTTGAGGCAGCTTATGATCGAAATGCACATTATAAAACTGAGCCAGTCCGCCAGTTGATTCAGAAGGTAGCACAGACTTACAGCTTAACCAGCAACTTGAATCCAGAAATCGAAACAGAAGCAGAAACAATTGATATTCAGGAATCGATTATGCCATCTTTAATCAATCACAGCGTGGATTACAGCCGTGAAAAGTTATCTGAAAATGGTGTTACAATCATTGAGCTGGGCAGCGGTAACACGGTTATCAATCAAGCTCCTGCTGCAGGAACTAGTGTGGTCACTCAGCAGAAGGTCTTTCTATTACTGGATTCAAACACGATTCTAATGCCGGATATGACCGGATGGACACGTAAGGAGATTGTTGAATTCTGGTCTTTGAGTGATACTCCGGTACGATTTGTCGGCTATGGAACAGTAGTCAGTCAAAGTGTTCCGCCTGGAACCACAATTACCAAAGAGACAGAGATCGAAGTGACCTTGGAGTGATCAGCTTGCTGAACAGATTTGAAAGTAGAGCGTATTCCTAGAGGAATGCGCTTTTTTAGTGTTTAAAAATCGATTTTCTGGTGATATTCCAAAGAAGAAAAAAGCGGATGAAAAGATGTTGATCCGGAGGAATAGTGGTTTACTTTTTGTGGTAAATCCTTTAAAATTTATTAGGTACGAGGAGGAGAAGAATATGAAAATTTCATCATTGCAGGCATCTCGATACGAGTATACTCCAAAGCTTCCGGGGATGCTTCGAAACGGTATTGCCAATATTTGCGTTCAGGAAGGGGAAGAGACCCAGAGCGTAGCGGATCAGGAAAAGATCAAGGCTTTGTTTCCTAATACTTATGGAAAAAAAGAAATCGTCTTTCAGCAGGGGAAAAATACTTCAGAAGTAAAAAAACAAGTAGTTGGTGTGATTTTGTCAGGAGGACAGGCTCCAGGTGGGCATAATGTAATCTGTGGTCTGTATGATGCGCTGAAAGCGACGAATCCGGAAAATGTGCTTTATGGATTTAAAAATGGACCAATTGGATTGATTGAAGATGATTTTGTGATTTTTGATGATGAGTACATCAACGCTTACCGCAATACCGGTGGTTTTGATATTATTGGATCTGGACGGACCAAACTGGAAACCAATGAACAGTTCGCAATTGTTGCTGAGGTGTGCAAGAAACATGGTATTACTGCGATTGTGATTATCGGTGGAGATGATTCCAATACCAATGCAGCTGTGCTGGCAGAATATTTTGCCGCCCATGATACAGGAGTTCAGGTCATTGGCTGCCCGAAGACGATCGACGGGGATTTGAAAAATGAGGATATTGAATGTTCATTTGGTTTTGATACGGCGACAAAAACGTATAGTGAGATCATTGGAAATATTGAACGGGATGCGAACTCGGCAAAGAAATACTGGCATTTTATTAAAGTCATGGGGCGTTCTGCTTCTCATGTCGCTTTGGAATGTGCTTTAAAGACTCAGCCGAATATCTGTTTGATTTCAGAAGAAATTGCAGAAAAGAAAATGTCATTGTCTCAGATTGCGGAGATTATTGCGAATGCCGTTGCAAATCGAGCAGCAAAGGGAATGAATTTTGGAGTTGCGATCATTCCGGAAGGAGTCGTTGAATTTGTGCCGGAGTTCTCTGTCTTAATTCATGAGATTAATGAATTGCTGGCTGGTAGCAAGGCAGATGCCTTTAATGCTTTGCCAACATGGGAAGAAAAATATGCATTTATTCAAAACGGATTATCCAAAGAATCCATGGAGGTTTTTGCAATTTTGCCTCAGAATATCCAGCAGCAGCTGTTTTTAGAAAGAGATCCGCATGGCAATGTTCAGGTTTCTCTGATCGAATCTGAAAAGCTGTTCTCAGCTTTGGTGAAAGATCAATTGGAAGCAAGAAGAGCGGCTGGCAGCTATCATGGCAAATTCAGTCCTCTGCATCATTTCCTGGGGTATGAGGGAAGATGTGCATTCCCATCTAATTTTGATGCAGATTATTGCTATTCTTTAGGATATAATGCTTTTATGTTGATTCAGTATGGCTATAATGGTTATCTTTCTAAGGTTTCTAATCTGAAAGCTCCTGCCGCAGAATGGGTGGCTGGTGGAATGCCAATCACAAAGATGATGAATATCGAAAGAAGGCATGGAGAAGACAAGCCTGTCATTAAAAAAGCACTGGTTGAGCTGGATAGTAAACCGTTTAAATATTTCGAAGCTCATCGGTCTGAATGGGCAGTGGAAACAGCTTATGTTTATCCTGGAGCAATCCAGTATTATGGCCCATCAGAGGTTTGTGACATTACGACGATAACTCTGGCATTGGAACAGGAATAAAGAAAGCAAAAAGCGCGAACTAAGATTCGCGCTTTTTTTAAATAGTTGAAAAAGCATTCTTTTGTTTCAGCATGTCTTTCTGAACTGTTTATTTTTTAAAAAAATGGCAGTTATGACTAAAATTTTCTATGCGATCAACACAATTTTGCATCATAAGCAGACAGAGACAGAAAAATATTGAGAATTAAGGTTCGCTCAGAATCAAGGGTTTAAGAAAATTAACTATGAAATAAATATAGAAAACAATGTTTTTTTCTATAGTAAAATAACAAACGGAATTTCTTTTTGAGTTATGAAGAAAGAAATCAGAATAGAAAGTCAGCAGAGGGATGATTTACATCAAAATTTATTTTTAAAGGAAACAAACAGGGGTTCATTGTATCGTAATAAGGATGATTTAAAAATAGCAATGCGGCTTCCGTTTTGCAATAGAACTGGAGCTTTTTTTATCAAACTCGATTTGGATTGCGCATGATTGGACGCCTTGACTCATACACTGTGGCGAGGTGATAGGATGATTCCGGTCATTGTGAAGAAAAGAATCAAGATCATTACCTTGGTGGGGGCGCTCCTTTTTTCATTAGTTATTGGGAAATTGGCATGGATTCAGCTCATCCAGCGAGATGAGCTTTATGGTAAAGCTCTGGATTTATGGGAACGAGATTTTCCGGTTGCCGGATTACGCGGAAGCATTTTGGATGTGAATGGAAATATTTTGGCGATGGATATTCCTAGTACCAGCGTTATGGTTGTTCCGGCTCAGGTTACTGAAAAAAAAGCAACAGCGGCACTTTTGGCTGAAATTTTAGAAGCGGATGAAGAAACGATTTTTAATCGACTGAACATGAAAACCTCCACTCAACGACTGAATCCAGAGGGCAAATTGATTTCGAATGAACAGGCCATTGCGATTGCTGAGGCCGAGTTGCCTGGGGTATATTTAGTTCAGGATTCTTTGCGATACTATCCTGGTGGAGCTTATCTTGCCCAGGTTTTGGGTTTTACTGGCGCAGATAATCAAGGATTGGCTGGACTGGAATACCAATACGAGGAAATTTTAAAAGCGAATAGCGGAAGCATGAAGATTCCGTTTGATGCAAAAGGCCATCCTGTGACGACCTACAGTGAGCGGTATGTTGCTCCAGGTCAAGGAATGGATGTCATGCTGACCATTGATAAGACCATTCAGGATATTCTGGAACGGGAATGCAACAATGCCATGGAGCGTTATAGCCCAGAGGCAGCTTGGGCTCTAGCGGTTAATCCGAACACTGGAGAAATTCTAGCTATGGTTTCGAAACCGGATTTTGATCCAAACCATTATCAGGATTATGATTCTAGTACCTACAATCATAATCTTCCCGTTTGGAAAAGCTATGAGCCAGGTTCGACATTTAAGACGGTCACCTTTGCAGCAGCATTGGAAGAAAATCTGTTTGATATGGAAAAGGACACCTATATGGATACCGGTGCCGAAATCGTTGAGGGAGCACGTTTAAAATCCTGGAAAGCTGGCGGCCATGGTCTTCAGACCTATATGGAGTGTTTGCAAAACTCGTCCAATCCGTGTTTTGTCCATATTGCGCAGATGCTTGGAAAAGACAAGCTCAATGAATATATGGACAAATTCAACATAGGCTCAAAAACAGGAATTGATTTGCCTGGAGAAAGTACGGGAATTCGTTTCAGTGATGAGGCTTTTGGACCATTGGAACAGGCAACCACAGGATTTGGACAGGGGGTTTCTGTGACAGCACTGCAGCTGGTGATGGCATTCAGTGCGATGGTTAATGGCGGAACCTACTATCAGCCATATATTACCAAGGCCGTATTGCATCCGACGACTAAAGATATTTTGTTCGAGGTTGAGCCCAACGCGATCCGTCAGGTAATTAGTGAAGAAACTTCTTTTAAAATGCGTGTTGCTTTGGAAAGTGTCGTTGCTTATGGTGGGGCAAAGGGGAGCTATATTAAAGGCTATAAGATCGGTGGAAAGACCGGGACAGCACAGAAGGCAGTGGATGGGCAGTATTTGATAGGAGAATATATCTTATCTTTCCTTTGTGCAGCACCAATTGATGATCCCCAGATTGTGATTTATATGGCTTTGGATGCTCCAAAATCCAATATTCAATATGGCGGAACGGTGGTTTCTCCTTTAGTGAAAAATGCACTTGAAGACATTCTGGTTTATTTGGACGTGGAGAAAACAGAAGAGCAGATGGAAAAGGTGAAACTTTGGAGCGATCCGGTCGTGGTGGATGTTCCAAATTATCTGGGATTGGAAAAGAAGGAAGTAAAAAGCAGTCAGTTGGAATTGGTCTTTATCGGAGACGGTGAGATCGTTACTGATCAGCTGCCTTCAGCAGGAACGCAGCTCGATGAGAATGGGACGGTGTGGATCTATCTTGGAAAGAAAAAAACTGAAGGATCTTTTGAGGATCGTGGGGATTGACAACGAAGAAGAACGACCGGTTCGCGCTTTGAGCTGCGATTCCAAAACAGTTGGAAAAGAAGAGCTGTTTGTGGCCATAGAAGGAAAGAAAGAAAGCGGATATGCTTATAAAGAAGAAGCGTTAAAAAAGGGAGCATGGGTGTTAAGCGAACGCGTTGATCCAGAGTGTTTTCAGATCGAAGATGCGCGGGAAAGCTATGCACTGCTTTGTCATGCTTTTGCAGGGCAGCCAGGTCTTTCTATGAAACTGATTGGCATTACTGGAACAAATGGAAAAAGCACCACAGCTGCATTGATCCGCAGCGTCCTGGCTAGTCAAGGGATTGAAAGTGCTTTAATTGGGACGGATGGCATCCAGATCCGGAATGAACATTGGCAAACCGAAAATACGACACCAAGGAGCGATTGGATTGCAGCAGCCCTAAAACGCTGTCAAAAACAGAACATTGAAGTGGCTGTTATGGAACTCAGTTCGATGGCACTGGAACAAAAGCGGGTGAGCGGATGTCTTTTTGATCTGTTGATTTATACGAACCTTGCCCGTGATCACATTGAAGAACACGGATCTTTTGAACGTTATGTGCAAGCCAAACGATCTGCTTTGACATTGTTAAAACCCAATGGAGTGATGATTTATAACCAGGATGATCCGCTTCTTTGTGAGTTTGCCCATTTTTGTGACCGCGCTAAATTGACCTATGGTATGACTTCAGATCAATTTAAAATTGAATCCATTGAAGAAACTGTCGAGGGAACTACTTTCTTTCTTAACGGAACCAAGCTTTGGATTCCATTGCTTTCACGGGTCAATGTGTATAACTGCACTGCAGCGTTAGCAGCAGGGTTTGCATTGGACCTTTCCTGGAGCAGGATGCTGAAATGGACGCAAAACTGTATCGGAGCTGTTGGGCGGTTTGAAAAGGTGGATGGTCCCTTGAATCTTTTTATTGATTATGCTCATACGGAAAAAGCGATGGAAGAAGTTCTGCGAACGTTTTCCGGATTAAAGAAACAAGGTAAATTGATCGTGGTTTTTGGCTGCGGCGGACAACGGGATCATCAAAAACGGCCGCGAATGGGAAGATTGGCTTGCCAATATGCAGATCATGTCATTTTGACCAATGATAATCCGCGTGGGGAGGATCCCATGGAAATTTTACGGCAGATCCAAGCAGGTTGTGACGGGCGGGAGACAGTTGAACCAGATCGGGTCAAAGCGATAAAAAAAGCTATGAACATGGCGGAAAAGGATGATATAATAATCCTCGTTGGCAAAGGTGCTGAAACAACTCAAAGCATCCTGGAATCCAAACGAATGATGAATGACAAGGCGATTGTCTTATCCATACTAAAAGGGGAGGAACGTTCATGATCTATACTGCGCTTGCATGCGGATTTGTGGTGAGCGGACTGATTGTGGTCCTGATGATGCCGCAGCTGATCCGCTTCTTACATAAGATCGATTACAATCAATCCGTCAGTGAATATTCATTGGAGGAATTCAAACAGAAAGCCAAAACGCCAACTATGGGGGGAACATTGTTTGTTTTGGTACCGATTTTGGTCTGCCTGCTGATTTTTCCACAGGCCATTTCTGATCTTCCGACTTTGATCGTAATGATGGCTTATTTTGGGTATGCGCTTATCGGTTTCATTGATGATTTTATTATTGTTGTTCAACATGATAATCGTGGCTTGCCTGCTTGGATCAAATTTGCGATGCAGCTGATCTTGGCCGTGCTTTTTTACTTTCTTTATCGCAGTCATGCTTCTTTGTCGGTAACAATTCCTTTTCTAGGAAACGAGATCGAATTGGGTTCGTTGTACATTATTCTGGTTTATGTGATGTTTACCGGATCTTCCAATGCGGTCAATCTGACGGATGGGATGGATGGTTTGGCTGGAGGCTGCAGCTTTCTGGCCTTTTCACCATTTGTCTTTTTTGCTCTTCAGCAGCATCAGTATTATATTGCCTGCTTTATTTTGTGTATCATGGGCAGTCTTTTGGGGTATCTGAAATACAACATGCATCCGGCTCGGATCTTTATGGGGGATACCGGAAGTCTGGCTTTAGGCGGAGTTCTGGCAGCGCTAGCCATGATTTTGAAAAAAGAGATCGCATTGGTAATCATTGGCGGTGTCTTTGTTTGGGAAACGCTTTGCTGTATGATTCAGATCGGATCAGTAAAATTGTTTCACCGTCGGGTCTTTAAATATACGCCGATTCATTACAGTTTTAAATTATCTGGAATGAGCGAACCAAAAATCGTTTTAATGTTCTGGATGATAGGTTTTCTTTGTGCATTGGTTGGTTTTATGATTGGGGTGATTGGATAATGAAGGTATTGGTGATTGGCGCTGCGTTAAGCGGTACTTCGGTTTCTATGCTCTTGGCGCAGAAAGGATTTGAAGTTGTGCTGACTGATATGCGGAAAATCGAAAATAAGAGTGAATTGGAAAAAATGAAGATTGCCGTTTATGACGAGGGGCATCCTGCGATTTTGGAAGAAGTAGGCTGGGATTTTATTGTGAAGAATCCTGGCATTCCTTATCATGCTCCTTTTGTGAAAAAATTTGTTGAGAAACGAATTCCGATTTTGAATGAAATCGAAGTCGCCTGTCATTTCTCGCCGAATTTTCGAATTGGAGCAGTGACTGGTACCAATGGAAAAACTACTACGACGACTTTATTGGGAGAGTTATTAAAAAAGAAGAATCCTGAACACAGCTTTGCAGCGGGAAATATTGGCCTTCCGCTAAGTGCTTTAGCCTTGGAACAGAAATCGAATACCTGCGATATTGCTTTAGAAATTGCTGCCTTTCAGCTGATTGGATGTCCGAATTTTCATCCTTGTGTCTCGGTATGTATGAATCTGACTCCGGATCATTTGGATTATTTTGGCTCTTTGGATCGGTATTACGAAGCAAAGATGAGGATTTATCAAAATCAAAAGGGAGAAGATTGGTTTTTACGCAACATTGATGATCCGGAAATCATGAAACGGGCAGTCAATGTAGGCTGTCGGGTCGTGGATTTTTCTGTTGAACGTGAAGCCGATCTCTGTGTTCGCAATGGTTCGGCCATGCTGTATCAGACACGGCTGTTTGATGTCAAAGATTTACAGCTGGTTGGGCGTCATAATCTTCAAAATGCGCTCGTTGCGGCGGCGATGGCCTGGAAAATGGGCGTGCCGGCTTCTTTGATCGAACAGGGAATTCGTGAATTCAAAGGGGTAGCACATCGCATCGAATTTGTACGTGAGCTGGATGGAGTGCGTTATTATAATGATTCAAAAGGGACCAATGTTGATGCGACCCTTGTCGCTTTGAAAGCCTTTGAAAGGCCGGTAATCCTGCTGGCTGGCGGATATGACAAAAAAACAGGATTTGAGGGGTTGCGGCCTTATTTGGATCGGATCAAGACGATGATCGTTTATGGAGAGACCAAGGATCAGCTTAAAGCGCTTTGTCCTTCGGCAATCGTGGTGGATACGCTGAAAGAAGCACTGCAGAAAGCACGTGAGATTGCGGTTGCAGAAGATGTAGTGTTGCTTTCCCCGCTATGTGCCAGCTGGGATCAATTTAAGAATTACGAGCAGCGAGGCGATCTGTTCAAACAATGGGTCAATGAATTTGAAGAGCTTTAAAAGCTCTTTTTTAATGGAAAGATTCATTACTGGCGTTTGGAGAAAAGATGGTGTTTTTGGCGTCGGTTCTTGACTTGGCTTGATGCTTTTGAAAAAAAGATGGAAATTGAAAAAATGTGGAAATTGGGAATTGACAGAAGTGCTCTTCTAAGGTATTATTATTAAGCGTATTGGGGTATAGCCAAGCGGTAAGGCGGCAGACTCTGAATCTGTTATTTCCCTGGTTCGAATCCAGGTACCCCAGCCAAAGAAAAAAGCGAGGATGCGAAGGCATCCTTTTTTCATTCTATTTGAGCAGAAGGATCAGCTTCTTTTTCCTTTGAGCAGCAGAATAATGGAAAGAAAGACAAAAAGCTTGCCAAAGAATGGTAGGATGATTCTGAAATTCCACGGTTGTGTCATTCCGTAAAGAAAGGTCATTCCGATACAGGCAAGCAGGGCAAAAAGCAGAATCCGCTTCGGAAACCAGCGCAGGAAGAAGAAGGCCGCTGCGGTGTAAATTAATAACCCGATCAGTTGGGTGATCATCGTGAAAAGACCGGTCCCGATCCAGTCCAACATGTATAAAAAAGCAATTAAAAGGGACAATAATAAAAGAACAGCAACAGTCTCCAGCAAGAAGGCGGCATCTTTGGAAATGATTTTTTTCATTGTTTCACCTCATTTCATTGTATGTGGCAGCGATAAAGTTATGATAGGAGGATGACAATGGAATATCTTGAGCTGATCGTAAAATGCATCTTTTTTTACGGAGTCATTGTCTTTGCTTTACGAGTGATGGGAAAACGGGAGGTTGGAGAGCTCAGCGTTTTGGACATGGTCATTTATTTTGTGATGTCAGAAATCTTGGCTTTGACAATCTCGGAATCCAATGAAACCGTGATGAAAGCCTTGCTGGCTATTGCGACTTTGGTGCTGCTTCAGATTGGAGTGGCTTGGACCTGTCTGAAAAAGAAAAAATGGCGTGATTTTTTTGAGGGGACTCCCAGTCTGATTATTAAAGATGGTTTGATCAATCAAAATGCAATGCGGAAACAGCGTTATACTCTAGATGACCTTTTGTATCAGCTGCGCGATAAAGAGGTAGGAACTCCGGATGAGGTTCAATTTGCAATTCTGGAAAATAGTGGAGTGTTAACCGTGATCAAGAAAAAGGACAGTCGGATCAAGTGGCCGGATCCGCTGATTGCAGACGGAATTTTACAGAAAGAAACGCTGCATCGATTAAAGTTGGATGAAAACTGGCTGATTCGGGAATTACAAAAACAGGGATGTGATCAGATCGAGGATGTTTTTTTATGCATGAGTCAGACCAATGGACTATACGTGATCAAAAAAGAGCACTCGAAAAACATGCATCGCATGCATCAGCGTCGTTAGCAACATGGAAAGAGCCAGCGCGGCCGGAATCGATTGACTTCCGATCCATAATGGAGCATAGGCCATGATCAAAAGACGAAGCAGACATCCTGCGGTGGTATCCAGCAGCGCTTTGGGACTTTGACCGCTGCCATGGATCAAAACAGATAAAACCGGCTGAAGGCCATAAAGAGCAAAAGGCAATGCCAGCTGTTTGAGCATCGGAGCCATGGAGTTTTGATTATAAAGAAGCTGGCAAAAGAATTCAGGAAAGAAAAACAGCAGCAGGGACCATCCGGTACTGAGCAGCAGGGAAAATCCACATGTATAACGAAAGATCGACAGCATTCGGCGGCGGTCTTTTTTACTGAAGGCTTCACTGAAAGCCGGCAGGGCCCAGTTGGAAATCATGATGGTAGCAAAAGAAGGCAGGGTGATGATCGGCTGTACATATGAATTCAGCATGGTAAACTGCCGAATCATCTCACCCTGACTGTCAGCATTGACATGAAGCAGCATGGCCATGGGTTCTAAGAAATAACTGAAGGAACCAATCAGACGGCTCATGGTCATTGGAAAAGCAATCAGTAAAATCGCCTGATATACTTTTCGGTCTGGTTTTTCTTTGAGAAATTCAAGGGTCGGGCGGTTTTTGAATAGAATTGCCAGCAACATATGTGCTGTGCTTCCAAGCTCTCCAACAGCCATGCTGAGAATAGCCAACTTAGCTAAAATGACTGGATCAGCAGTTAGCGGCAAAGTCAGCATCAGAAAAACGATTCGGAAAACTTCTTCACTGATTTGAGCACGGGAATATGGCAAAAGCTGCTGTTTCCCCATTAGATAGCCTTTGCAAAGCCCACTTAAGGTGACCAGCGGAATCATCCAAAGGCTGCTGTAAAGAACAGGAATCAAAACCTGTTTATGAAAGACAAGATTGGCAATCAATGGAATGCCTAAAGCGACGGTAACCAGCAGTAAAAGATTGTTAACGATGCTAAAAAGAAGGCTGGCTTTAAGCGTACTGTTTGATTGCTGACTGGAAGCCAGCAGTTTAGCCATGGCACTGGGGATTCCCATCTGGGCCAGCGTGATCAGCAGCAGCATGGTGGGCATCGCCAAGGAATAATAATTCATTGCTTCAGTGGACATTCTGCGGGCTAGAAAAATCCTTACAAAGAATGACAGGAACTTGGCAATGCAAGAGTACAATAGCAGGAAAAAAGTTGTTTTAATCAGTTTTTTTTTCATAATCCACTCCACTTTTTATAAAGTATGATTTATAATTACTAAGTATGTATGTCAGGAGGGGTGAAATGGAAAAAATTAGTCTGGATAACCGTCAGATCCAGCTTACTGTAGTGCTGAAGCTGCAGCAGCTTCGGCGTGAAGCCATTCCCAGCCTGACCTATCAGAATATTGAGGATACCTTGAAGTACTGGAAGTGGCGAAAAAAAATGCCCAGGACTTTACACGAAGCGGTGAATGATATATTATCTTTAACAGCTGATGAAATCGTCCAGTTGCTGTCTCAGCGGGCGATCGTGGATGGATATCGACAAAGCTTAAGTGATTTTCAGGATTTAATAGGAGGAATCAAACATGAGTAAAAACAAAAAGACCCATTTAGGCGTGTTTTTTGCGACGATCGTCGCTTTTGCCATAGTAATTGCGGCATTTGCGCAGGATATTGCCAGAAATACGACATTGGGACTTGATCTGCAGGGTGGATTTGAAATCGTTTATGAGGTCAGTCCACTGGAGGAGGGCGGTACGCTGCCGGAAATGTCGGTAGTTGCCCGCAGCGTTTCAAAGCGAATTGATGTCTTGGGAGTGAGTGAGCCGCAGATTATCATTGAGGGTGAGGATCGGATCCGTGTCCAGCTGGCTGGAATTAAAGATCAGGATCAGGCAAGAAGAATGATCTCAGCAACAGCAAATCTTAGCTTCCGGGATGTAAATGATAACCTGTTGGCGGATGGAACGATCATTGATGAAGGCGGAGCTTCTTTAGGCTATGAAAATGGAATTCCGGTAGTTAGTCTGAAAATTGCTGACCAGGCTAAATTTGCTGAGATTACTCGGGAATTAGCGGCTAAAAGCAGTCCAGATAATCTGATTGTTACTTGGCTGGATTTTGAAGAGGGAAGCGATTCGTATGCGGCAGAGCAGGAAAAAGTTGCAAACGGAGAAGAACCGAAGTACATTTCGGTCGCAGGCGTTTCTTCTGAAATCAATGGAGATGCGATTATCAAGGGAAACTTTACGGATGCAGAAGCCAGAGAGCTGGCTGATTTGATTAATTCTGGAAGTCTTCCGGTGAAAATGACGGAAGTTTATTCCAATGTGGTGAGTGCTGATTATGGCTTTGGCGCTTTCAATCTGACTGCACGGGCCGGATTGATTGGTGTGATTCTGGTAGCGCTGTTTATGATTGCGGTTTACCGCGTTTTGGGCATTCTGACGACCGCTGTGCTGGCGTTGTATATTTTTTCGGTTTTTGGCATTTATAGCTTGATGGGAGGCGTCTTTACGCTTCCAGGCATTGCGGCCTTGGTTCTGGGAGTGGGCATGACGGTGGATGCCAACATCATAACCTATGAACGAATTAAAGATGAATTGTATATGGGGCGTTCTGTGCAGAAAGCCGTCAAGGAAGGACAGACGATGGCCTTTACGACAATTTTTGATGCGCAGTTCACGACCTTCTTGGCTGCTTTGATCATGTATGTGTTTGGAACTGGAACGGTAAAAGGATTTGCGACGATGCTGATGGTTACGCTTGTATCGACCATGCTTTTCAATGTTGTCATTTCTCGTTTCTTGCTGTCTCAACTGGTGAAAAGCGGGGTGCTGGATCAACGGAAGAGCTGGTTTGGGGTTAAAGAATCCCACATCCCGGATGTTTCCCGTAAACAGGAACAATTTTACCATGGACCATTTTATCAGGTTGATTTTATGAGTAAGGCAAAATATTGCATTGCGGTCAGTGTTGCGGTCCTTGTGATCGCGGTAGGAGCGATGGCAGTCAATGGTCTTTCTGGAAAAGGAATCATGAATTTAGGAATTGATTTTTCCAGCGGAACAAAAATTACGGTCACTTCCAATGAACCGATATCTTTGAGCGAGGTTCAGGATGAATTCAAGAAGCTGGGGGTTACGGTTTCGCGCTACCAACAATCAGGAGATCAAGTGGTGTATGTTACCATTAAGGAAGCATTAAAGCAAGAACAGCTTCAGAGCATCAAATCCGTTTTTACTGAAAAATACGGAATTGAACCTAATGATAACGTCGTGACGCCAGTGGTTGGAAGGGAACTGATTAAAAACGCGGTGATGCTGAGTCTTTTAGCATGGGTTGCAATGCTGCTCTATATCACGATTCGTTTTAAATGGGACTATGCGGTCGCCTGTATTGTGGCACTGGTTCATGATGTTGGAATCGTGCTTGCATTTTTTGCTATCTTGCGTTTAGAAGTCAATACCGAACTGATTTCGGTCTGTCTTGCGATCATCGGCTATTCCATCAACAATTCCATTGTTGTTTTTGATCGGGTCAGAGAGACCGTGGATTCGCAAAAGAATGTTCGCCTGACGCCATCAGATTATAAGCAAATTGTAAATGAGGCGTTAGATAAGACTTTGGTGCGTTCAGTTTTCTCTTCAATTACAACGATTCTTCCGGTGATTGCGCTGTTAGCATTGGGATCGGGAGCGATTTTTATCTTTAATTTTGCGATGTTTGTCGGTTTGATTGCTGGAACTCTTTCAAGTATTTTTATTGCTCCAAAGGTTTGGCTTGAGATCCGCAGCCGGATGAAGCCATCAGTAAAAAAGAAAAAGAAAGTAAAAAAAGAAGCTCTGGATGAGATGACCATTCCGGGAATCAATGCATAAAGAAGACCTTCGGGTCTTCTTTTATGTTAGAATAGACAAAGAAAGCAGGAAATCATGAAGACAAAAGAAATACAGGAAAAATATGGATTAACAGTATTAAGTGCTGAGGTTCTCAGTCATGCTAATCTTAGTGAAAATCAAATTGAACAGATTCTTTTTCCAAAGGATCAACTTCAGGAATGCGTTTGCCCTGCTTTGGAGCAGCTGGCTGCTCGGATCAAGATGGCCCGGCAGCGCAAAGAAAAGGTATTTATTGGCGGTGATTATGATGCGGATGGACTTTGTGCAACGGTAATTCTCAAGGAAGTGCTGGACGCTTTGGAAATCGAAAACGGTTATTATATTCCCAACCGTTTTACGCAGGGATATGGCCTGCATCCAGAAACGGTTCGAATGGTCAAAGAAAAGGGATATTCTTTGATTATTACGGTGGATAACGGAGTTGCAGCACAAGAAGCCATCGAGGAGTGTCATCGGCAAGGCCTTGAAATTTATGTGACAGATCATCATATGATCCAGTCATCCCTAAACTGGGATGGCCTGGTCCATCCTTCGGATTTTCCAGAAGGATTTAAAACGCTTTGCGGAGCAGGAGTTGCTTTGCAGATTTCCCGACGGCTGATAAAAGAAAATCGTAAGCATGTTATTTTGGCAATGGTGGCAACCTTGGCAGATATGATGCCGCTGTTTGATGAGAACCGCAGAATCGTTCGTCTTGGATTGAAATACCTCAATGAAACGCCTCTTTTGCAGCTGGCTAGCTTAGTGGATCGACCGTTTCAAACCTGGGATGAGCGTGTGATCGCTTTTCAGATCGTTCCTAAAATTAATGCCATTGGCCGTTTGGCCGATCAAGTAAATCCCAACAATGTTGTTCGTTTCTTTTTAATGGAAAGCCCTCAAAGCATACGTCAGTTAGCGGAGCAGATCAAACAGGTGAATGCCCGTCGCCGGCAGATGTCTGAAAAAATGGTCCAGCAGGCGGAAGTCCAGTTAAATCTTGAACAGGATTTTCTGATTCTTGCGGATGAGCGATTTCATGAAGGGCTGGTGGGACTGGCGGCCAATCGACTGATGATGGCTCATCATCGTCCGACAGCTGTTTTTGCTAAGAAAGAAACATATAAAGGAAGCGTTCGAAGCTGGGGAAGCCTTAATTTGATTGATTTTTTTGAAGATTTAAAGCCGCTGTGTCTTCATTTTGGGGGGCATGCTTCAGCTTGCGGTATTGAAATTGCCCCGGAAAATTTTGATCCATTTCAGAAAGCCGTTGCTGCAAAGATGAAACTGCTTCCTCCGCTTTTGGAGCAGCAAGATCGGGCGATCTCGATTTCCAGCCAGGACTGCACGCTTTCCGCAGTACGTCAATTGATGGCGTTGGCCCCTTTTGGCCAAGGCTTTGAGCAGCCGATTTTTCGTATACAGGACTTTGTCATTTTGCAGACGCAGATTTTGAAAGAGCGCTATCCAAAATGGAAATGCCGAAATGATCAGTTTGAATTTGAGGCCATTTCATTCGCACTGCCTAAAACCGAAGCAGTGCAGTCAATCAATAAATTTATTGGTCAGCTTCAGATCAATGAATTTCGTGGAAAACAAACTTTAAGCATCTTGGTTGAGAATATCGAATAGACGGTTGGACCACAGACGTTCAAGCTCAAGTCTGAAATTTTCTAAGCAGGAAAGGTGAAACCCGGAGCCGTTTTAATTGGAATCGCTTGAAAATCCGAATTTGTTTAAGTGGAGGAACGCTTTTTCGTAAGGATTGGAAAATAGTGCATTTTACGGCTTTTTTTGATATACTAAAGGGTAGTTTAGGAGGGTATAAGGATGGATTTAAAAGACTATATTGCAAATATTCCCGATTTCCCGCAGGAAGGAGTATTATTCCGGGATATTACGCCGTTGATGGCAGATGGCGAAGCATTCAAGCAGGCGACAGATCAGATTGAAGCTTTTGCCCGGAAGCAGCAGGCGGAAGTGATCGTGGGACCGGAATCCCGCGGGTTCATTTTTGGTTGCCCGGTTGCAACAAACATGCGAATTGGTTTTGTACCGGTCAGAAAGCCAGGTAAACTGCCAAGAGAGACGGTATCTTATAAATATGATCTGGAGTATGGATCTAATGAATTGCACATGCATAAAGACGCGATCAAACCAGGACAAAAGGTATTGATCGTTGATGATTTGCTGGCTACCGGCGGAACCGTCGAAGCCACGATCAAGCTGGTCGAAAAACTCGGGGGAGTCGTTGTCGGCGCAGCTTTTCTGATCGAATTGGAAGCATTGAAGGGAAGAGAACTGCTTCATCAGATTCCAGTTTATACAATTTTGAAATATTAGGCGAATAAAATTCTTTCGGGGGTGAAGAAACATGCATAAAGGGGTTGCCAGGACGAAGGACGATTTGATGAATGAGGTCAAGACCTATATTCAGAGTGCAGAAAGTCTGGCTTTGATCGAGAAGGCGTATGACTATGCTTTTGAAAAGCACAGTGGTCAGTTTCGGCGTAGTGGGGAACCGTATTTTGTGCATGTTTTAAATGTGGGGTACATTCTTGCTCAGATGCATGTAGGCCCTTCAACGATTGCTGCCGGACTGCTGCATGATGTACTGGAGGACTGTGAAGTCACTTCGGAAGAAATGAGTGAGGTGTTTACACCGGAAATTACTCGTCTGGTAGAGGCTGTTAGTAAAATCAAAAAGCTGGAATTTAAGGATGAGAAGGAATATCTGGCGGCCAATCATCGAAAAATTTTCATTGCCTTGGCTAAAGATGTTCGAGTCATTATCATTAAATTGGTCGATCGTTTGCACAACATGCGGACTTTACAGTTTATGCCAGAAGAAAAACAGAAGAAGATTGCATCAGAGACGCTTGAGGTTTATGCTCCGATTGCGCATCGTTTGGGTATCAGCGAAATCAAAAATGAGCTGGAAGATCTGAGCTTCTATTACCTTCATCGCGAGGATTATTACAACATTGCCCGTTTGGTGGAAAATAAAAAAGCAGAACGAGATGCTCAGGTGACTAAGATGATCGAAGATATCAGTCAGATGCTGACAGAAAAAGGGCTGCAATTTAGAATTTTTGGCCGCAGCAAGCATCTTTACAGTATATATAAAAAGATGAAGACCAAAAATAAACGGTTTGATGAGATTTTGGATCTTTTGGCAATTCGGATCGTGACGCAGACGGAAACTAACTGTTATGAGATTCTTGGCTACATTCATGCGGCTTACCGGCCCATTCCGGGGCGTCTTAAAGACTATATTGCGATGCCTAAAATGAATATGTATCAGTCGCTTCATACGACTATTGTGGGAGATGAAGGACGCATTTTTGAGGTGCAAATCCGGACGGAAGAGATGGATTCTGTGGCGGAAAAAGGGGTTGCAGCGCACTGGGCCTATAAAGAAGGAAAAAAATATGATCCTACCAAGGAGCAGCAGGAAATCGAGGAAAAGCTGACTTGGTTCAAGGATCTGGATGCCGTCACCCAGGATGTCAGTGAAAATGCCAGTGAGTACATGGATGCGCTGACGCGAGATATTTTTGAAGCTAATGTTTATGTGATGACCCCTAAAGGACGGGTCATCGATTTGCCAAATGGATCTACTCCGATCGATTTTGCTTATCGAGTGCATACGGAGGTAGGGCATTCTGCAGTAGGAGCGATTGTCAATGAGATGCTGGTTCCGCTCAACACGGTCTTAAAAACGGGGGATGTTGTCCAGATCAAGACTTCTAAGCAGTCGGTCGGACCAAGTGAAGATTGGCTGAAATTTGTCAAAACCAATCAAGCTCGAAATAAAATTCGGAACTTTTTGATGAAAAAGGAAACCGAACGGAAATCAGAATATGTCGAAAAAGGCGAACAGATGCTGCGGGATGAGTTTCGAAAACGCGGATATGATGAGAAGGAATACGTTGATCATAAAAAACTGGAGCCGTATTTTAGCCAGTTTCAGGTTTCTACGTATGTTGATTTCATGTATGCAGTCGCAGTCAAATCCATTTCTGCTCCAAGCGTTGTAGAGAAAATGACCAATTCCCGCGGGGCAAAGGTCATGGATACGGAAAGTTTGGCCAAAATGTATCATCGTGATGGTAGTGATCGCCGCAGCACTTCAGTTTCCAAATCAGGCATTCGGGTAGCGGGGGTCGATTCGATGATGATTTCTTTAGCCCAATGCTGCTGTCCAATTCCTGGTGATGAGATTGTGGGGTATATTTCCAAAGGTTCAGGAGTCAAAGTGCATCGTGCGGATTGCCCAAATATCCTGCATGAGAAAAAAAGGCTGATTCAGGTGGAATGGGATGAGATTCCGGAAGCGAAATACGAAGTGAATATTTCGATCCTTTCACACGATCGTAATTTCCTGTTGACTGATCTAGTTACAGTTGTTTCGCAATATAAGGCCAATTTGCAAACCATCAATTCCTCGGTAAACAATGAAACCCTGACCTGTACGACCAAGATGACCTTGTTGGTGAATGACGCCGAGCATTTGCGGAATATTTTGGCTAATCTGCGCAAAGTAAACAGTGTCATTACTGTGGAGCGGACGATTCGATGAACTCGTTAAGTTGGGGTGTTGTCAATTCATGAAAATTATGCTATATTACCGATAGAATTCGAGGAAAAAGAGGTTGATTTGAGGGATCCTGTCAGAGAGGAAGCCATGGCTGAAAGCTTCTGGTGAAGACAAATCGACAGACACTTTGGAGAAGCCTCCTGAAATCAAGTAGGGATGGACGTGAGCCTGCGTTAAGGGAGAAGGGCACGTAAAAACGTGAACTAAGGTGGTACCGCGATGAAAGTCGTCCTTAGAGGATGACTTTTTTATTTTAATTTTGAAGGAGGATGACCATGAAAAACTATCAGACCCCAAGAGGGACCCAGGATGTTTTACCGGAGGAAAGTTATCGTTGGCAGCAGGTTGAAACTGCGATGCGTCAGCTTTGCCGTTTGTATGGCTATGATGAGATTCGTACTCCTATTTTTGAAGACACGGATGTTTTCAAACGGGAAAATGACAGCTCAGATATGGTCAATAAGGAAATGTATACGTTTTCGATGGGAGAGGGCGATTCGCTGACGCTGCGACCGGAAGGAACAGCCGGTGTCATTCGCAGCTTTGTCCAGCATAAGATGTATGGTCGCTCAGAGCTGCCTGTCAAGCTCTGGTATAAAGGGGAAATGTTCCGGCATGAACGGCCGCAGAAAGGCCGTTACCGTCAGTTCAATCAATTTGGAATCGAAAATATTGGGCTGAAGAGTCCGCTGATCGATGCCGAAGTCATCGCTTTGGGGTATCAATTGGTAAAAAACTTCGGATTAAGTCAGATCAAGGTTTTAATCAATACCCTGGGTGATGCAGCTTCGCGTTCTGCTTACCGGGCAGTCTTAAAAGAGCATTTCAAAGATGCGGTGGAAGAATTGTGTCCAGATTGCAAACGGCGTTATCAGCAAAATCCGCTTCGTCTTTTGGATTGCAAGGTCGATCGAGATCATTGGAGCATGCAGCATGTTCCAAGTCTTCAGGACTCTTTAACCGAGGCATCAAAAACCTATTTCAAAGAAGTTTTAGCGGCGCTGGATGCTTTGAAGATCCCTTATGAGGTGGATGAAAAACTGGTGCGAGGCCTAGATTATTACACAGATACTGTGTTTGAGGTCGTTTCTACTCATCCGGAATCAGGAAGTCAGTCCGCAGTGTTTGCAGGTGGCCGATATGATGGTCTGGTAGAATATTTTGGCGGACCGGAAATGTCAGGAGTGGGCTTTGCTTTGGGCATGGAACGGCTTATTTTACTGGCTGAGGCAGAGGGCATCATTCTGGACAAGAAACCGGATTGCGATGTCTATGTCATGGCTTTAGGAGAGGTGGGGGAAGTTCCGCTGGAATTAGCGACCCGCTGCCGTAAGGCAGGCTGGATCACTGAGTGCAATTTAGTGCCGCGATCGCTGAAAGCGCAGTTTAAAAGTGTCGATCGGCGCAAGGCGAAAGCGGTGGTTATCGCGGGAGAAAACGAAATTCAAAATCATCAGATTACGATTAAACATATTTTGACGCAGCGGCAGGTTACGGTTGACTTGACACAGCTGGAAGAAACTTTAGCTGCCATGCTGAAGGAAGAAGGAGAATGACATGAAAAGAACACATAACTGTGGTGAATTAAGAAAAGAAGACGCTGGGAAAAAAGTGACGTTAATTGGCTGGGTTGCCCGCCGCCGTAATTTAGGAAGCCTTGTCTTTCTTGATTTGCGTGATCGTGCCGGACTGACCCAGGTGACTTTTGATGAACATCATGCGGAAATGGTCAAAGAGGTTCGTAATGAGTACATTTTGCAGGTCAGCGGGACCGTTGCCTTGAAGAAGGATCCTAATTGGAAGCTGGCTACGGGAGAAATTGAAGTGCAGGCTGAAACTGTCGCGATTATCAATACGGCGGAAACAACACCAATTCTGATTGCAAACGAAACAGATGCACTGGAAGATACCCGATTGAAATATCGCTATTTGGATTTGCGACGGGAAGCATTGCAGAAAAATCTGATGCTTCGTCATCAGGTCTGTATGATTACTCGAAATTTCCTTTCAGAGCAGGGATTTGTTGAGGTAGAAACACCGATCCTGTGCAAATCAACTCCGGAAGGAGCCCGGGATTATCTGGTTCCAAGCCGTATTTTTAATGGAAAATTTTATGCTTTACCGCAGTCACCGCAGATTTATAAGCAGTTGCTGATGATTGGCGGCATGGAAAAATATTTTCAGATTGCCCGTTGTTTTCGGGATGAGGATCTGCGGGCAGATCGTCAGCCGGAGTTTACTCAGATTGATATTGAAATGAGCTTTGTTGAAGAAGAAGACGTCTGGGATGTAGTAGAGCAGCTGATGCGCAAGATTTTCAAAACGGTGAAGGGAATAGAATTAGATACCTTTGAACGGCTTTCTTACACGGAGTGCATGCGTCGTTTTGGCTCGGATAAGCCGGATACTCGATTTGAAATGGAATTGCAGTCGTTGAATTCGCTTTTCTGCAACACAGAGTTTACTGTTTTCAGCCGGATCCTGGAACAACAGGGGGAGATCAATGCAATTGTGGTCAAAGGGCAAGCCTCAAGATTCAGCCGAAAAGATCTAGATCATCTGACTGATTTTGTGAAAATTTATGGTGCAAAGGCATTATCATGGCTTAAATTCACACAAGGTGAGCTGACTGGTTCCATTGCCAAGGTGCTGAGCGATCAGGAAAAACAGGGCTTGATTGCCGAGCTGGATTTAAAAGAGCAGGATCTGGTTTTGATGGTGGCGGATCAGAAGAAAGTTTCCCAGGCTGCGATGGGGGCATTAAGAAATAAGCTAGGCCATGATCTTGGTCTGATCGATCCGAATCGTTATCATTTTCTATGGGTAACCAATTTTCCGATGTTTGAATATTCCGAGCAGGAGCATCGATATGTTGCAGCACATCATCCGTTTACCAGTCCGAACCTGGAAGACGTGGATAAGCTGTTTACAGATCAGGAACACTGTTTTAGTCGGGCCTATGATCTGGTACTGAATGGTTATGAGCTGCTGAGCGGTTCCATTCGAATTCATGACCAGCAGCTTCAGGCTAAGGTTTTTGAAGCAATTGGGATGACAATGGAAGAAGCCAAGGCCAAGTTTGGCTTTTTCCTGGAGGCGTTTAAATATGGCACTCCTCCGCATGGCGGAGTAGGGATCGGCTTGGAACGTCTGATCATGATCTTGGCCGGAACCGACAACATTCGCGATGTGGTGGCTTTTCCGAAAACTGCCAGTGCTTCGGATCTAATGTCGGAGGCGCCGAATACGGTGGATCAGAAACAACTCGATGAATTGGGAATCCAGCTTGCTAAATAAGAACTCTGATTGTATCAGAGTTTTTTTCAGAGGAAGAGTGAAGATGAGTTTTTTGACTTGAAAAAATGCGGTCTTATAAAATTTTCCTTTGATTTTTGTTTGTCAAGAATGCATTTTTAAAATGGACTATGCTATACTAATAATACCCTGAAGGAACACATATGTTTCCTACATTTTGATATACGGGAGTTCGGATGTTTTAACTTGGTGTTGAAGACCGGCTGCGTGTCGGGATCCTAAAAATTTAAACAGAACACCCACCTGAATTTATTCGGGAATAATATCAGCCTTCAGGGCCTTTTTTATGAAATTTTATCTTTTTGTTTGGCAGTTTATTTTCTGAAATTTCTCAGCGTGCTAATAAGACTTATTGTATTTCTTTCAGGATAAACAATTTTTTTGATTGAAAATAGAAAAGCAGAATGGCGATTCATTAGAATGCCGCAGTATTATGTGAAATCACAGAAAACCGGTTCGGGTAAGCTTTTTTGGGCAGCATGCACTTGTAAAATCAAGAAAATAAAGGTAGAATAAAATAGTCAAAGATAGGTGGTGTTACAGTGGATATTTTTTGGACATCAATCGCAAGTTTGATCGTTGGCCTGATTATTGGTGGCGCGCTTGGGTTTTACTTTACTCGCAGACAGTTCGAGAAACAGCTGAAAGAAAACCCACCCGTTAATGAGAAAATGATTCGAGCCATGTTCATGCAGATGGGCCGTAAGCCTTCTGAAGCTCAGATACGTCAGATCATGAAGTCAATGGGACAATAAAGCACAGGCGACTGTGTTTTTATTTTAAAAAGAAACATGAAAAAATGGCTTCAATGGACTGCCAGAATTCTGGGCTGTCTGGCAGGATTGGGATTATGTCTGCTTTTAACAGTAGGATTTTTAGGATATCGGCGCTATCGGATAGCTATAGAAGCCACTCCTTTGTCGGCGCTGATTTTGACAATTACAGAACAAGAAGAATATGTCCCTTATGAAGAAATCAGTCCCTGGTTTGTACAGGCACTGACGGCAGTGGAGGATCGGCGTTTTTTTCAGCGGGAGGGGATCGATTGGATTGCCCTTGTACGCGCTGCGATCGTGAATATCTTCAGTGGAGAGATTCGTGAAGGAGGCAGCACCCTTGGTCAACAGCTGGCCAAAAATTTATATTTTAGCTTTGAAACTTCGCTGACAAGGAAAGTGGCTGAACTTTTTGTCATGCGGGATCTGGAGCAGCAATTAAGCAAAGAAGAGCTTTTTGCCTTGTATGCGAATGTCATTTATTACGGTGATGGCTATACCGGAATCGCGCAAGCTAGTCAGGGATATTTTAAAAAGCAGCCGAAAGCACTGACGCTGGCTGAAGCCAGTTTGTTGGCGGGCCTTCCGCAGGCTCCCAGCCGTTATCAGCTAAGCAGTGGAGCGACTTTGGCAATTCAACGTCAGAAAATCGTGCTTCAGGCAATGATTCGCTGTAACATGATCAATGAAGAAGAAAGCCGTCTGGCATTGGCTTGGAGCGAAAAAATTTACGCCAATGAGGAATGAAAAGAGATAAAAAAGGAAAAAGGATAAATGAAATGGACATCATGGCACTGGAAACTCTGAAGAACTATGCATTAACGAGGGAGCAGGAACGTCTCTGGGTGGAGATCGTTCGTTTTCTGCGTGCCATGTATCAACCTCAGGAACTCCTTATAAAGGAAGAGGGGCCATGGCGTGTTCAAATTGATTTTTATGATCATGAAACAAAACTTGGATCATTAGGAATGACGGATCAAAAATGGGGAATGCGCTTTCCCTGGAATAAAGAAAATCGAAATCAGGAAATCATGGATCGCTTTAAAAAGCAGACGACTGAGAAAAATGGCTTAGTCTGGCAATGCAACCCGAGCATTGAAGAGTGGTATGAGGTGAGAGCTCATCTGCTGGCAAGCTTTCCACCCGCGACAGCAGGATTGACATTAAAAAAAGTTTCGTGGAAACATCGAAAGAAAGAATTTGAGTATCTGCGGATGCTGCCGGATGATGAAACTGGATTCATGAATGCTTATCCTCGTGCTGCAAAAGAGCGTCAGGATGAGGTAATTCGAACCCTTCTGGATTATTCGAAAGGTGAAAATCTTCCATTGGGTTATGTTGCAGAAACCACTTTTTTCTTATGGCTGAATACGCAGATCATCGGAGTATTCAGGGTTCGCCACTCTTTGAATGAAGCTCTTCGAAATGGAGCAGGACATATTGGTTATGGCATTGCCTTGGCATTTCGAGGCATGGGGTATGGAACGCAAGGACTGGCATTGACCATTCAGGAGGCCCGAAAGATTGTTTCGGATCCGGAATTGTATCTTTCTGTTCATAAGGATAATCCAGATTCGTTGAAAGTTCAGCAGAAAAATGGAGCACTGATCGATCATGAAGATGAAAAAGAATATTATACGCGGATCGCGATTTAAATCGATGTTAAGAAAAGTAGCATATGGCCTTTCGGTAGTGTTTTTTGCGGGGATGCTGTTTCGTGGAGGGATCTGGCTTTTTTCTTGCTGGTTAGAAGAATGGATCACCGATTCATTTCTGTTAGGAAGTCTTGTCATCCTTTGGACTTTTTTTGTCGTTCCGCTTGGTTCGATCATGTTGTCTGAAATGCTTTTTCGTCAAAAATAAAAAGGCCTTGCGGCCTTTTTACATCCAGGTAATTTTTTTCTCTTCTCCTTTGCGAATCCGTTCGATATTTGCACGATGGCGCCAGACAACAAAGACCCATAAAAGAGCGACACTGGCAAAAACAGAGAGACTTTCACTGAAAAAATAGGCAGTTATTGTCGCTACTCCCAGAGATCCTATGCTGGAAAGCGAAACCATTTTGCTGAAATAGAGGAGAACAAAAAAGCTGATTAGCGGAACGATGGCCATCCAGAAAAAATGATGGGTGACAAACAGGCTGATTGCGATCAGATAACCAAAGCAGGTTGCGACAGCTTTACCGCCTTTAAAATGAGCAAAAATGGGAAAGCAATGTCCGATGCAGCAGAGCATGCCGGCATAGATGCTGGCTTCTGGGACATACCAACGGCAAAGCACAACAGTAAAAAACGCTTTTAAAGCATCCAGAAGAATGACAATCACACCGGCCTTTTTTCCTAAAACACGGCCGGCATTTGTTCCGCCAAGATTTCCAGAGCCATAGTTGCGGATATCTGTTTTGTAAAAAACTTTTCCGATGACCAGGGCCCAGGGAATCGAGCCGAACAGGTAGGCCAGCACCAAGGCGGCATAAAAAGCAATATAGTCACTGAAAATAATCAGTGTACTGAGTATTTTTAACATGTTTTGACCACTCCTTGTCTTTAGCTATTCTAGCATAAAGACGAAGAATCAACTAGGAAATGTTGATGAAATTGAGTATAATAAATAAGAATTTGTTTCAAAATGAGTCAGGAAAGGAGTTGTATGGGGATCCCTGAAATTATGGCAAAACAACATTATGATGAAACCAGCATTCAGATCCTGGAAGGATTGGAAGCGGTACGGAAGCGTCCGGGGATGTATATTGGATCGACGGATAGCCGCGGCCTGCATCATTTAATTTGGGAAATTGTTGATAATGCGATTGATGAAGCGTTAAACGGCTTTGGAAATAAAATTACCATTACTTTAAAGAAGGATGGCTCCTGCGTGGTGGAGGATGAAGGACGTGGGATGCCAGTAGGAATGCATGCCAGCGGAGTATCGGCCCTGCAGGTGATTTTTACGGTGCTTCATGCCGGCGGAAAGTTCAGTGCCGAGGGGGGATATAAAACTTCGGGCGGCTTGCATGGAGTCGGAGCTTCGGTGGTCAACGCATTAAGCAGCTGGCTGGAAGTCACAGTGTGTACGGGCGGACAAATGTATCGGATGCGGTTTGAGGATGGCGGCAAGAAAATCGGAAAACTGGAGTTGCTTGGAAAATCTGGAAAAACGGGAAGCCGCGTTCAATTTCAGCCTGATCCGCAGATTTTTTCAATCCATGAGTTTAATTTGAGTCAGGTTTTGGAACGAGCCCGAGAGAGCGCCTTTCTTTTAAAAGGAATCACCATGATTGTGATCGATGAGCGAGTTGGCCGCAAAGAACAATTTCATTATGAAGATGGGCTGAAAGCCTTTTTGGAATATCTTCATGAGGACCGGACGGTTTTGCATCCGCCGGTCACATTTAGCGGAAAAGTTCAGGAAATCGCAGTGGAATGTGCCTTTCAATATACGGATGATTATCAGGAAAATACTTATAGCTTTGTGAATCTGGTTCGGACCAAGGATGGCGGGACCCATGAAATCGGGTTTAAAACGGCATTGACGAAGTGCTTTAATGAAATTGCGAGAAAATATGGACTGTTAAAAGAAAAAGATAAAAATTTTGAAGGTAGTGACGTGCGTGAAGGCTTGACTTCGATCATTTCGGTCAGCATTCCGGAAAATCTATTGCAATTTGAAGGGCAGACCAAAGGAAAATTGGGGACGGCCGAAGCCAAGTCAGCAGTAGACAGCGTGGTCAGTGAAAAGCTGTCCTTCTTCTTAGAAGAAAATAAAGAGCTGGCCTTGTCATTGATCAAGAAGATGCAGAAAGCTTCTTTGGCTAGAGAAGCGGCTAGAAAAGCTCGTGAAGAAGCCAGAAAAGGGAAAAAATCCGGAAAAAGTGAAAAAGTACTTTCGGGAAAGCTCGCTCCGGCGCAATCCAAGGACAGCTCTAAAAAAGAAATTTTCCTGGTGGAAGGAGATTCTGCCGGGGGCAGCGCTAAGCAAGGAAGGGACAGCCGATATCAGGCGATCCTACCTTTGCGAGGAAAAGTGTTGAACACGGAAAAATGCTCCATAGCGGATATTGAAAAAAATGAAGAACTGAATACCGTCATTCATGCGCTAGGAGCAGGAGTGGGGGCAAATTTTGATGCGAAAGATTCAAATTATGATAAGGTCATCATCATGACCGATGCGGACACGGATGGAGCACATATTCAGACTTTGCTTTTGACATTCTTTTATCGGTATATGCGGCCGCTGATCGAAGCAGGGATGGTTTATATCGCTTTGCCTCCGCTGTACAAGGTCTCGCGCGGGAAAGAAGTGCAGTACGCTTTTGATGATGAAGAACTGGAAGCCTTAAAAAAGAAAATGGGAAAAGTGGAGATCCAACGGTATAAAGGATTGGGCGAAATGAATGCCAGTCAGCTTTGGGAAACGACGATGAATCCGGAAACGCGGACGATGATTCGGGTAACGATCGAGGATGGTGTTTTAGCGGAGCGGCGGGTTTCGGTTTTGATGGGAGATAAAGCCAATATCCGTCGGGAATGGATTGAAGAAAATGTAGCATTTACATTGGAAGATGAGTTTAAGGGGAATGCGTGATGGCAAAAAAAAGTGATTGGAATGTGACTGGAGAGATTATCCCGACTTCTTTAGAAGAAATCATGTCGGATCGATTCGGACGATATTCAAAATATATCATTCAGGAAAGGGCCCTGCCGGATGCTCGTGATGGTTTAAAACCTGTTCAGCGGCGAATTCTGTATTCGATGTATCATGAAGGAAACACGTATGATCATCCGCATCGCAAGTCGGCCAAGACAGTTGGAAATGTTATCGGTAATTATCATCCGCATGGAGATACCAGTGTTTATGATGCCATGGTCCGGCTTTCTCAGGACTGGAAGATTCGGATGCCTTTGGTCGATATGCACGGCAATAATGGTTCGATCGACGATGATCCGCCGGCTGCAATGCGATATACGGAAGCGCGCTTGGCTAAAATTTCCAATACGATGCTGGAGGATCTGGATAAGGATACAGTGCCTTTCGCCCCAAACTTCGATGATACGGAAAATGAGCCGACCGTGCTGCCCAGCCGATTTCCAGCTTTGCTGGTGAATGGGGCAACAGGAATTGCAGCCGGATATGCAACCAATATCCCGCCCCACAATTTACGGGAGGTCATCGATGCAACCATTACCCGCATTCAGTTTCCGGATTGCAGCTTACAGACATTGATGGAACTGCTTCCTGGACCTGATTTTCCAACAGGAGGCATCGTTCAGGGCAAATCGAGCATTGAGGAAGCCTATCAAACAGGACGTGGTAAAATTGTATTGCGGGCCCGCTGCAGCATCGAACAAACCAAGACCTGCCATCAGATTGTGATTACGCAGATTCCTTATGAAGTCGTGAAATCCAATCTGATTCGTAAGATGGATGATATTCGGCTTTCTAAAGAGATTGATGGGATTTTGGATGTGCGGGATGAATCGGACCGCAATGGATT
The DNA here is from genome assembly GCA_944327135.1 of uncultured Erysipelotrichaceae bacterium. Classification (GTDB taxonomy): domain Bacteria; phylum Bacillota_I; class Bacilli_A; order Erysipelotrichales; family Erysipelotrichaceae; genus CALVGQ01. The sequence goes on from CALVGQ010000073.1 coordinate 32,893, forward strand.
GCGGATTGCGGTCGATGTGAAAAAGGATGCAGATCCTCAGCTGATTTTGAATTATTTCTATAAAAACACAGAATTGCAGATCAACTACAACTGCAACATGGTTGCCATTGTGAATCAGCGTCCGGTCCAGATGGGGCTGATTGCACTTCTGGATGCTTTTATTGCTCATCGCGAAGAAGTGGTCCTGCGGCGAAGCCGTTATCTGTTAAATAAGATGGAAACTCGCTGTCATGTTCTGGAAGGCTTGATGAAGGCGGTTTCGATTTTGGATGAGATCATTCGTTTGATTCGGGCTTCAAAAGATAAAGCTGATTCCAAAAGGGCTTTGGAAGCTGAATTTGGTTTTACTGAAATCCAATCAGAAGCGATTGTCACGCTGCGGCTTTATCGTTTAAGCTCCACTGATATCAAGACGCTGCGGGAGGAATTTGCTCAGCTGATCAATGAGATGGAAAAGCTAAAGACAATTCTGGAAAATCGCAATGTGCTAAAAAGTGAGATCGTTCGGGAATTAAAAGAGATCCGGGATCAATATGCTGATCAGCGGCGGACCGAGATCCAGGAAGAAATTGAGGAGGTCGTCATCAAAAAGGAACATATGATTGCCAATGAACGAGTCGTGGTGACGGTCTCGCGGGATGGATATCTCAAGCGGGTGAGCCTGCGTTCTTACCAGGCCAGTGAAGGGATTTTAACTGGTCTTAAAGAATCAGATGAGCTTATTGGAACGCTGGAAGCAGATACTCATGATACCTTGCTGCTGTTTACCAGCAAAGGCAATTATGCTTATCTTCCGGTCTATCAGATTGGGGATGCCAAATGGAAAGATATCGGAAACCATCTGAATCATTTGGTGAAATGTGATGGAGATGACAAGATCAAAAGTGCAATTTTGGTCAAGAATTTCCAGACCGAAGCCTGGATCGTAAGCATTTCCCGCAGCGGATCGATCAAAAAAACAGCCGTAGCAGACTGGGTGGTACAACGCAACAACCGGATGATGACCGCGATGAAATTAAAGAATGCAAAAGATGCTTTACTGCGGTCTTTTGTTGCCTACCGGGATGAGGAAGTGCTCCTGGTTACGAAAGAGGGGTATGCCAGTCGATATTCGCTGGATCTGGTTCCGGAAACCGGAGTCAGAAGCCAAGGCGTTAAGGCAATAAATCTTGCAAAGGAAGATGAACTTGCCACTGCCTGTGTTTTGCGGCCGGATCGCAATGCCGTTGTTCTGATTGAAGAAAAAGGCGGAATGAAACGGATCAAGGTGCAAGATCTGAATGTGACTTCCCGCCCAGTAAAGGGAGAAATGTTATGCAAACGCATCAAAAGCAATCCTTACCGAATCTCTCAGGTATTTTCCGTCTCACCCTTTGATCTCTTGACCTTCATGGATCCTGAACGGCAGACGATTGCTTGCCGGGAGATTCCGCTGATGTCCAAAGAAGCGACCTTTTCAACACCGCTTGTTTTAAAGCCGGGTTGGTTCGTTCAGCAGGGAATTGAAGAAGTTCGGATTGTTGATTCCATTGAGGATCATAGCCTGGATCTTTCTGCATCGGAACTTGATGAAAAGCCGCATCAAGATGTGGAGCGGATCAGCTTATTTGAGATCAAAGACTAATTAAACGAAATGATCGTATTGGAATACGGTAAAATCGAATCTGTAAAGGGACGCCTTTTGAAACAGGAAAAAGCGTCCCTTTTTTAATGAAGAATAGAAAAGAACATGAATTTTATAATGATCGATCGTTTTGAATTTTCAATTTGCTTTTATTTTATTACAAATGAAAAAAATTATTGTAAAATAATAAAAAAGTTTATTTGATTAAAAAGGAGAATCATTTATGGGCAAGGTGTTAGGGTTAGATATTGGGGTAGCCTCTGTAGGTTGGGGGATTATTGATTTAGAAACCAGTCAGATCGTGGATGCAGGAGTGCGTTTGTTTCAGGAAGCGGATAAAGAAAATAATGAGAAAAGACGCGGCTTTCGCAGCGGCCGTCGGTTAAAAAGAAGGCGGGTAACCCGAATTCGCGATCTTGAAAAACTATTGAAAAGAGAGAATTTATATACTGGAATCATTCAGTTCATCGATCCTTATGAGGCAAGGTGCAAAGGGCTTACAGAGAAAATGACTCTTGAAGAGCTCAATCGTGCTTTGTTTCATTTATGCAAACATCGCGGAAGTGCATTGGAAATTATAGAAGATGGACAAGTGAGCCAAGATTCCACTAGCACCAAATCTGTACTGGCGGATAATGATGCCTTGCTTCAGCAGGGAAAATATGTTTGTGAAATCCAGCTTCAGCGGATCAAAGAGGGGAAGCAGCTCAGAGGAATTCAAAATAATTTTAGAAGCAAGGACTATCAAAAAGAATTATGCCAGCTGCTGCAAACCCAGGGTATCGAAAAAAATCTTTCACAGGAAATCATGGATTGTATTTTAAGAAGACGCGATTTTTCAGAGGGACCTGGAAGTTTTAAATCACCGACGATTTATGGCCGTATCTATAATGAGGATGGAACGGTCAAGGTAGGAATGATTGAAAAAATGACGGGAAGATGTTCGATCTATCCGGATGAGCTTCGTGCCCCTAAATTGGCGCCATCAGCGGAGTTTTTCAATTTATTGAACGATTTGAATAACTTGCGGATCGATGAGGAGCCATTAGAAGTTGAATTGAAACAGAAGATTGTTCATGAAGCATTTGCCAAAGGCGGAATAACACCAAAACAAATCGAGAAATTGACTGGTATTCCGTTAGAGGATATTACCGGATTCCGTATTGATAAAGAGGAGCGGCCGTTATTAACGAAACTGGAGGGCTTTAAAGCTTTACGGACGATTTTCAGCGAGCATGGAAATCCATCGCGATTGAAAGAGTTTGAACTTTTAGATAAAATTGCAGAAATCCTGACAAAAACCAAAGTGAAAGAGGAACGGATTGCAGAGCTTGGTTCAATTCTGGAAGAAGATCTGATTTTAAAAATTGCAGAGCTGAATAAATTTACGGGCTATCATTCGTTGTCACTTAAGGCGCTGAATCAAATGAATGAGGAACTCTATCATACTCAGCTGAATCAAATGCAAATTTTACAGCTATCCAATCTAAGAAATTCTTTGCGAATCGATCAAAAAGGGAAAAAAAATATCAGCATTCAAGGCGACGCCATTTTATCTCCGGTGGCCATGCGTTCATATCGTCAAACGATCAAGGTAGTGAATGCAGTAAGAAGAAGATATGGGGAAATGGAAAGCATCGTGGTGGAAACGACGCGTGCTAAAAACTCGGCAGAGGAAAAGAAAAGAATCAATGAAGCACAGAAGTATTTTAAGAAAATGAATGATGAAGTGGATGAGATCCTGAAGGCTTATCCGGGAATCAAGGCAAATGGTAAATTAAGAACGAAAATAAGATTGTATCAGGAACAAGGCGGAAAAAGTGCCTATACTCAGCAAACGGTTGACTTGGATCGATTGATCCAAGATCCTGCGGCTTATGAAATCGACCACATCATTCCAATTTCGATCTCTTTAGATGATTCGATCAATAATAAAGTTTTGACTACACGGCTGGAAAATCAGGAAAAAGGACAGCTGACCCCAGTCATGGCTTTTGAAAGAGGCAAATTTTCAGAAGGAAGTTTGGAAAAGTATCGGTCTTTTTGTAGAAATTTATATGTTTCGCATAAGATTTCTTTAAAAAAATATCGTAACTACACTTACGCCAACGACATCAGCCGGTATGAGAATATGAAAGAATTCGTTGCTCGAAATTTGGTAGACACATCATATGCGAACCGGCTTGTTTTCAATACTTTGATGGATTATTTCAAAGATAATGGAATCGCGACGACGGTGCATACGATCAAAGGATCAGCGACCAGTGCTTTTAGAAAACGAATCAAGGGTTTAGAAAAGGATCGGGAATTGGACTATAGTCATCATGCGATCGATGCCTTGATCGTTGCTTCTATCAAGAAACTGAATCTTTATCGTAAATTGCTGGTCGATTTCCAGGTTCAAGGAAAAGATATTGTTTATCGAAAAGAAACCGGCGAAGTGATTGACAGCAACGAGGAGCTGCTGTTAGATGAAAAATACATGCGTTTTTTAAATGATCTGGTAAAATACAATGTTCGCAATTATTCACATCGCATTGATACCAAACCGAATCGAAGCATTGCGGATCAAACGATTTACAGTACACGGAATTATGGAGAGGGGGATTTGGTAGTAAAAAAATACAAAAATATTTACGATCCTAAATTTACAGCACTGGCTGAAGATATTCTCAATGAGAAAACAGAAAAGTATTTAATTGCGAGAAATGATCCGCAAACCTTTGAAAAAATAAAACAAATCGTTTTCCATTATTATGAGCAATTTAAGACAGATCCTGAAAAAGTCAAGAAAGGGAAAAAAGAAGAGATTCTGCTTTCATTCAACCCATTGGCCATGCATCTTAGTGAAACTGGTGAGAAAATCACGAAATTTTCCAAAAAGGACAAGGGTCCAATCATCACTTCATTGAAATACACCGATGGAAAACTAGGGATCCATGTGGATATTACACAGAACTACGAAGCGAAAGATAAAAAGGTAGTTCTTCAACAGATTTCTCCTTATCGCACTGATTTTTATTGGGATGATGGCAAATATAAATTTGTCACGATCCGGTATGCGAATGTCGAATACAGCAAAACCGACGAGGAATATTTTATCAAGGAAGAATGGTACAAGCAGGAAAAAAGAAAAAAGAAAATTCAGGACTCCGCTGAATTCTGTTTCTCCCTGCACCGCAATGAATTGATCGAAATTACCGACGAACAGGGAACCAGTCTGTGGAAATTTACTGCCACTAATAATGACACAAATAATGTCATTGAGGTCAAACCGATTTCTTATTATGAGAAAAAGCAAATCATGCTTACCATTGGCGGAAAGATCAAGTGTCTTAGAAAATTCAGCTGTGACCCGTTAGGAAAATGTACAGAAAGTACGTTCTCCCCCTTGAAATTGCGCTTCAAATAGTGTATTCTAACTATAGGTTTTAAGCATAGCAAAGTGAATTAGAACCTAGCAAAACAAGGCTTTATGCCGAAATCGGAGTCTTCGGACTCCTTTTTTATTATTTATTGTCTATGGGTTATCGAACGGTTTATATAAGAGATTCCGAAAAATTGCGGTTATATCTGGATAATCTTGTCGTGGAAACCAACAAGGGAGAAATTCGGTTTTTAATCAGCGATTTGAAATGTCTTATTATCGATAATTATAAAACCATTTTAAGTGCTCAATTAATTAATAAATTATCAGAAAATAATGTGGCGGTTGTTTTATGCGATCTATCGCATTTGCCAGCCACTCAGCTTCTTCCATTAAATGGCTATTATGCAGGCAGTAAAATGGTCAAGAAGCAGATTCTTTGGGACGAATTATTAAAAAAGCAGCTGCATCAGAAAATCATTCAGGGAAAAATTCAGGCACAGATCGAAATATTGAAAAAGAATCAGAAAGACCCTGCCGTCATGGAACGCTTAAAGCAGTTTAAAAATGAAGTGGCAGAAGGGGATTGTACTAATCGTGAGGGACTGTCTGCCAAGATGTATTTCAGAGAAATGTTTGGAAAGGCATTTGTTCGTTTCGATCAGGATATCCTTAATGCGGGGTTGAATTATGGATATGCGATCTTTCGATCGTTGATTAGTGCTATTCTTGTATCCAAAGGATTGTTATTGAATTTGGGGATATTTCATTATGGTGCGACCAATCAATACAATCTGGCTGATGATGTCATCGAGGTCTTTCGGCCTTTAGTGGATGATTATGTGCTGAATCATTTATGGAATGAGACACTTTTAACCAAAGAACATCGGGAAGGCTTGATTCGCTTGACAGATCTAAAAATTGAATATAACGGTCAGATGAATACGATCAACAATTCGATAGAAATGTATGCGGAGTCCATTATTCATTGTTTTGAGTGCAATCGGGCAGAGGACTTGATCATTCCTTCCTTGAGCAGGATTCATGATCTATAAGTTTATGCGGCTCATTGTATTTTTTGACTTACCCATGAATTCTAAGAAGGAAGTCAAGATCTATGCAAGATTTAGAAAATGGTTAATTGAAAATGGGTATATCATGATGCAGTATTCGGTGTATTCTAAGATTTTTAGTAATCGGGACGCCTGTGTGAAACATATTCCAATCTTGAAAAGGATTGTTCCAAAACAAGGGCAGATCAGAATAATGATGATTACTGAAAAACAGTATGCAGGAATTGAAATCATCGTTGGCGGCATGAGCAATCAGGAAAAGCTCATCTCCGTAGAACCGTTTGTTTCCTTATGATTCGATTAAGTTTTATTCATCATCAGACCAGAATTTCCTTCATTGTCAATCAAGTCAAATACATGGTGATCAGTAATATGAGTGAATATTGGTGCATTCATCAATGTGTCTATCAAACATTGAATCGTCTTGGAATTTCAGAATATGCAGAAGAGAATGGGAAAATAACCCGTATTGAAATCGACGAAGAAAGCATTTCCAAATTTGATGAAATCATTTTTGTCCATCATCATTTTAATGTAGAAGAAGATTTAAAGATGGGAACAAAATCATTGCTGCTTCGATATCTAAATAGTCTTCTTATGGAAAAGTTAATGCATGAAGAGATCCTTCAGTTAGCAAGCATGTTTCGGCTTGTTACAAACTTGCTCTCGGAAGAAGAGGTTGTTTTTCAGCCAATTGACTTGAATGCAAAAATACTTTCTAAATTATTTAATGGCTATTTTATGATCGATGACCTATGCTGCAATGGCGTTGACTTTAACTATGAAAAAATCATTTGTATTCAGCTTAAATTGATTCAAAAAATAGTGAATCAAGAAAAGCGATTTATTATCATAATTGAATTGATTTTTTATACAGATGAAATAATCAAGACGATTGAAACAATGAAAAGCTGCATCGTTTTAGTAATTTGTATGACCAAAGAAATTGTAAATAAAAAAAATAACATTTATTGGAATCATCTCGATTTTGAAGATGAAGAACAACTGTATGAAAGGATGATGTCAATGACCGATTATCTTAATTTGGAAGATTACAAAAAAATGTTAAAAAAAGAGCACTTAAATAAGAATTGTAATTAAATAAATCCATGTGTATAATAAATTTGAGGTTTTGCTACTCTAATTTATTTTGCTATGCTTAGACGCACTTTGTCAGATTTCAATGTAACAGCCAGTTTTGCTACTCTAATTTATTTTGCTATGCTTAGACCGCTATCGATCAAACTTGTAAAATAGGGCCGTTTTGCTACTCTAATTTATTTTGCTATGCTTAGACTAAAATTTTTTATCAGGAACATATCGAAGCGTTTTGCTACTCTAATTTATTTTGCTATGCTTAGACGACACCTGATCATAATAACTCAATTCCTCTGTTTTGCTACTCTAATTTATTTTGCTATGCTTAGACTAAACTTATCTTTTCTATCGATAAATTTATGTTTTGCTACTCTAATTTATTTTGCTATGCTTAGACTCAAAACTAAAAAAGAACTTCAAAATAGAAGTTTTGCTACTCTAATTTATTTTGCTATGCTTAGACCAATTAGAAATTAAATTATTCGACGAGTAGGTTTTGCTACTCTAATTTATTTTGCTATGCTTAGACAGCTGTTCGAGACGCTTTGCAAACAGCTTAGTTTTGCTACTCTAATTTATTTTGCTATGCTTAGACTG
>CALVGQ010000074.1 GCA_944327135.1 uncultured Erysipelotrichaceae bacterium
CCTTTCCGGCAGCAGTCAGACAAGAAAAGTGTAAGACTAAAAGCAACAACAGGGAAAGAGGAAATAAGTGAAAGACTAAAATCTACTTCTTACTATTTAAAGTGGAAATAAACTTTTCACTTCACAAAGGAGTTAAAGCGACAAAAACTTGAAAAACCGCTTGACAGCGTGCTTGGAGTAGTTTAATATGGTACTTGCTTAGCGACTAAGGGGTTTCCATGCGTGGAAACCATTTATTAGGCTAAAGTATGACACACTTGGAACTGTGTGCATAAATAAGAGGTTTGAAAGGAGAAAAAACATGCCAACCATTAACCAGTTAGTTCGTAAAGGCCGTACCAACAAAGTTTGGAAATCGAAATCGCCGGCTTTGAACCGTGGCTTCAACTCATTGCAGCGGAAGGCTACTGCAATTGCATCCCCACAAAAAAGAGGTGTCTGCACCCGTGTCGGTACAATGACCCCGAAAAAACCAAACTCTGCTCTTCGTAAGTATGCTCGTGTACGCTTGAGCAACAACATGGAAGTCACTGCCTATATTCCGGGAATCGGTCACAACCTGCAGGAACACAGTGTTGTTTTGATTCGTGGCGGTCGTGTAAAGGACTTGCCAGGTGTGCGTTATCATATTATCCGTGGAACATTGGATTGCGCCGGTGTGAATGAACGGAAACAGTCTCGCTCGCTGTATGGAGCGAAGAAGCCGAAGGCTAGTAAGTAATTTAGGAGGAAAGAACAATGCCAAGAAAAGGTTATATTGCAAAAAGAGACGTTTTGCAGGATCCAATCTACAATTCTAAATTGGTTACTCGCTTAATCAATAAGATCATGCTGGATGGAAAACGCGGTGTTGCCCAGAGCATCCTGTATAACGCATTTGATATCGTTGAAAAGAAGACTGGCCGGGAGCCGATGGAAGTGTTTGAGCAGGCATTAGAAAATATCATGCCGTTGCTGGAGCTGAAGGTTCGTCGTGTTGGCGGTGCAAACTATCAGGTACCAGTAGAAGTCAGCAGCGAACGCCGTTTGACTTTAGGACTGCGCTGGTTGGTCAATTACAGCCGTCTGCGTCATGAAAAGACGATGGAACAGCGTCTGGCTGCAGAAATCATTGATGCTGCCAATGGAACTGGAGCTTCAGTAAAGAAGAAGGATGATACCCATAAGATGGCAGAAGCCAACAAGGCATTTGCTCATTACCGCTGGTAAGAAAGGAGACCTTCGATTATGCCTCGTGAATATTCACTAGCAAAAACTAGAAATATCGGAATCATGGCGCACATTGATGCCGGTAAAACCACAACGACCGAACGGATCCTTTACTACACAGGAGTGACACATAAAATTGGTGAAACGCATGATGGAGCTTCCCAGATGGACTGGATGGCGCAGGAGCAGGAACGTGGAATTACGATCACTTCTGCAGCGACGACCGCTCACTGGAAAGAACATCGGATCAACATCATCGATACTCCGGGACACGTGGACTTTACAGTTGAAGTGGAACGTTCCCTGCGTGTTTTGGACGGTGCGGTGACAGTGCTGGATGCCAAAGCGGGAGTAGAACCGCAGACAGAAACGGTTTGGCGTCAGGCTACCAGCTATGGTGTACCGCGAATCGTCTTCTGCAACAAGATGGATGCAACGGGCGCGGATTTCATGATGTCAGTTCGTTCGATTGGCGACCGCCTGGGGGCAAAGGCTGCACCGATTCAGCTGCCAATTGGCGCTGAGAATACATTCAGAGCGATCATCGATATCATTGAGAGAAAGTGCTATACCTATAAGAACGATATGGGAACAGACATTGAGGTCAGTGAAGTTCCGGCAGAATACGTGGACGAAATGGAAACTCTGCGGGCCGATCTGATTGAAAAGGTTGCCGATTATGATGATGATCTGATGATGAAAGTATTGGAAGGAGAAGATCCGACCATTGAGGAAATCAAAGGAGCGATTCGTAAGGGCGTTTGTTCGGCAGATTTCTTCCCGGTTCTGTGTGGATCGGCTTATAAAAATAAGGGAGTTCAGCTGATGCTGGATGCTGTTATTGATTATCTTCCTTCACCGCTGGATATTCCGGCTATTAAGGGACATCTGGAAGATGGAACAGAAGAAGCTCGTCATGCAGATGACAACGAACCGTTCTCTGCTTTGGCTTTCAAAGTAGCGACCGACCCATTCGTAGGCCGTCTGACTTATTTCCGGGTTTATTCAGGTACAGCGACATCGGGAAGCTATGTTTTGAATGCAACCAAAGATCAGCGTGAACGGTTTGGACGTATCGTTCAGATGCATGCGAACCATCGTGCAGAAATCACAGAAGTTTATTCCGGTGATATCGCTGCAGCGGTAGGATTGAAAGTGACCACGACCGGAGATACCTTGTGTGATGAAAAAGCACCGATCATTCTGGAATCCATGGTCTTCCCGGAACCAGTTATTCAGATGTCAGTGGAGCCAAAGACCAAAGCGGATTCTGATAAGATGGGCATTGCGCTGGGAAAACTGGCTGAAGAAGATCCGACCTTCAAGACTTATACGGATGAAGAAACCGGTCAGACGATCATTGCTGGTATGGGTGAGCTGCATTTGGATATCATCGTAGACCGGATGCGCCGTGAATTCAAGGTAGAATGCAACGTAGGAGCACCGCAGGTTGCTTACCGTGAAACGATTCGCAGCAGTGCGGATTGCGAAGGTAAATTCGTTCGTCAGTCTGGTGGACGCGGACAGTACGGTCATGTTTGGATCAAGTTTGAACCAAATGAAGAGGGCAAAGGTTTCGAATTTATCGATGCAGTTGTTGGCGGAACGGTTCCTCGTGAATACATCAAACCAACTCAGGAAGGTTTGACAGCAGCATTAGAAAACGGATTGGTTTATGGATATCCGGTTGTCGATATCAAGGCGACATTGTTCGATGGTTCTTACCATGAGGTCGACTCTTCCGAAATGGCGTTTAAGATTGCTGCCAGCATGGCTTTGAAAGAAGCAGCAAAGAAATGTAAACCGGTTCTTTTGGAGCCAATCATGAGCGTGGATGTCACTGCTCCGGCGGATTATCTGGGTTCGGTCATGGGGGATATCACCAAGCGCCGTGGACAGATCCGGGAGCAGGAAGAAAAGCACAATGCGATTACAGTTAAAGCGTTTGTTCCGCTTTCTGAAATGTTTGGTTATGCGACCGATCTGCGTTCCTTTACTCAGGGCCGCGGAAACTACATCATGCAGATGGACCACTATTCTGAAGTTCCAAAGAGCATTGCTGAAAAAGTAGCCAAGAAAAACGCTAACGAAGAATAATCAGCTTGATTTCTTCTAGGGTTTATCTTAAAATAAATATGGCTTAATTAAAAAATTAGGAGGAATTTGCAATGGCAAAAGAGAAGTTTGACAGATCGAAAGCGCATGTTAACATTGGTACCATTGGACACGTTGACCATGGAAAGACCACATTGACTGCGGCTATTACTAACCACCTGGCTAAGACCGGTATGGCAGAAGCTAAAGCCTATGACCAGATCGACGGAGCTCCTGAAGAAAAAGCTCGTGGTATCACGATTAACACAGCTCACGTTGAATATCAGACAGCAACGCGTCACTATGCTCACGTTGACTGCCCGGGACATGCTGACTATGTTAAGAACATGATCACCGGTGCTGCTCAGATGGATGGAGCGATCCTGGTTGTTGCTGCTACTGATGGACCAATGCCACAGACTCGTGAACACATCCTGCTGGCTCGTCAGGTAGGCGTTCCTAGCATGGTTGTTTTCCTGAACAAGTGCGATATGGTTGACGATGAAGAACTGATTGATCTGGTTGAGATGGAAGTTCGTGATCTGTTGTCTGAATATGGATTCGATGGAGAAAATACTCCAATCATCCGTGGTTCTGCCCTGAAGGCTCTGGAAGGAGATCCGACTTGGGAAGCAAAGATTGACGAATTGATGGAAGCTGTTGATACTTGGATCAAAGAACCAGCCCGTGAAACTGACAAGCCATTCCTGATGGCAGTAGAAGACGTCTTCACGATTACTGGACGTGGAACTGTAGCAACCGGACGTGTTGAACGTGGTATGCTGAAGCTGGGCGAAGAAGTTGAAATCGTTGGTATCAAACCGACCAAGAAGACTGTTGTTACCGGTATCGAAATGTTCCGTAAGCTGCTGGACTTTGCTGAAGCTGGAGATAACATCGGTGCGCTGCTGCGTGGTGTAAACCGTGATGAAGTTGAACGTGGACAGGTTCTTGCTAAACCGGGAAGCGTTACTCCGCATACTCAGTTCAAAGCTCAGGTTTATATCCTGACTAAAGAAGAAGGCGGACGTCATACGCCATTTGTTTCGAACTATCGTCCTCAGTTCTATTTCCGTACAACGGACGTAACAGGAGTTATTCAGCTGCCAGAAGGAACAGAAATGGTTATGCCAGGCGACAACATTGAAATGACGGTTGAGCTGATCGCTCCAATCGCGGTTGAACAGAATACCAAGTTCTCTATCCGTGAAGGCGGACGGACAGTTGGTTCTGGAAACGTTACTGAGATCATTAAATAAATTTCAAAGTAGAGACGCATTCACGCGTCTCTTTTTTTTTACATTGAAGTTGAGCTTGCGGTTAGCGGACAATCAGGTATAATGACATAGAGGAGTGGGCGCGATGGAAAAAAGGGGACTAACGACAAAAATCGATATGGTTAACGGACCGCTGCTGAAAAATATTTTTCTGTTTTCGGTTCCGCTGATGTTTACGAATTTTTTGCAGATGCTGTTCAATACGGCGGATACGGTGGTCGTTGGCAAGTTTGCAGGCGAGGTTGCCTTGGCGGCAGTGGGAGCGACAGGATCAATCGTATTTTTGATTACATCCATTTTTAATGGGTTAGGGATCGGGGCCAATGTCGTTATTGCGCGGTTAATAGGAAGGCAAGATGAGGAACTGGTCAGCAAAGCTGTGCATACTTCCATGATGATGGCCATCGTAAGCGGAATCTTGCTATCTGTTGCGGGGATCGTTTTTGCGAAGAGCCTGCTGATGATGGTTTCGACTCCTAGTGATATATTGGATCTGAGCGGTCTTTATATGAAGATCTATTTTTCCGGAGCGCTTTTTCTTTTGATCTACAACTTGGGTTCTGCGGTTTTGCGCTCCAAAGGAGATACGCAGCGTCCGTTGATTTTTTTGTGTGTCAGCGGCGGATTGAATATTGTGCTGAATTTGTTCTTTGTGATTGTCTTTCAATGGAGTGTGGCCGGGGTCGCCTTGGCGACGGTCATTTCGGAAGGGGTGGCTGCCTTTCTGGTTGTTCGAACTCTTTGCCGGGAAAATGATGCAACCCGATTGACCTTGAATCAGCTGAAATTGGATCGTCATCTGACCTGGGAGATCCTTCGAATCGGGCTTCCGGCGGGAATCCAGGGAATGGTTTTTTCACTTAGCAATGTGGTGATCCAGTCGAGCATCAATTCTTTTAATTCTTCCACGATCGTCGCGGCCAACAGTGCCGCATCCAATCTGGAGAACTTTGTTTATATAGGAACGATGGCATTCAATCAGGCAACGGTGACCTTTACCAGTCAAAATCTTGGGGCCAACAAAAAAGAAGCCATTTTTAAGATCATGGGAATCACCCTGATTCTTACCGCGATCTCCGCTTTTGGGATTGGAGCGGGTTTGGCTTATTTTGGGCCGGTTTTGTTGGGGTTTTATACCAACGAGGCGGCAGTCATCGAAACAGGGATGCTCCGGCTGACGATTGTAACGCTGTGGCTTGGCATGAATGGGATCCTCGATGTGTTTGTCAGCTCCATGCGGGGCATGGGGTATTCGACTGTTCCGACAGTGGTTATGCTGGTGGGAATCTGCGGGGTGCGCTTGCTTTGGCTGGCGATGGTGTTTGCACAGCTTCGTACATTGGAATCCATTTATTTGTGTTTCCCAATCAGCTGGCTGGTTACGGGATTTGTTCAGGCGGGATTGTGGATTAAAATTTACCGTTCTATGATGAAAAAAAAGAGAAGGAATTTTTTGAATCGTGAAATAATCATCTGAATATTAGAGACCTGAAAGATTTTTTTAACAAAAAGAAGATGAAGCTCCGTGGGACAATTAAGAAGCAAGAAAAAGCAGACAGCTTCGCAGGCTTCTTAAAGCCTTTACACGGTTTAAGAACTATGATAAAATAATAAAGTAAGAATTGAGGATGAGTATGCAGATTTTACAGGAAATTATTTTTCAGGGCGGGGAAATTGCAGTTCTTTTGTTTGAACTGCTGGCGCTGATCATGGTCGTTTTTGCGGGATGCAAGGGAATCTTGTCTTTGTTTCATCATGATGAAGACAATGTTGCTTTAGCACTTTTGAAAGGATTTTCGATTGGACTTTCTTTTCTTCTGGGAGCGGAGATTTTAAAGACAATCGTTCTTCAGGAGGTCAGTGAATTGCTGATGGTGGGCGGCGTCATTATTATGCGCGTGGCCTTATCGGTTTTGATTCACTGGGAAATGAAACAGGAACAAAAAGAGCGGGAACTGGAAGAACATTCACGTAAGATCGAACTGGCGAACCAGGTGATCGATCATCATCAGAAAAAAATGAGTCAACAAGGAGAGGAGGATTAATTCCCCTCCTTTTTCTATGGATTTCTGTGATATAATCATAGAAAAGAAGGAGGCTCTAAGATGGATCGCATTCAGCTAAAAAATCAGGCTAAAAAAAGAATGGGGACTGCGCTGGGATTTTTTCTGATCATGGCTTTCTTAGGGTATCTTGTCAGCCTTTCTTTTCTTCAGTATTCTGTTGATCTTGAAAGCTGGCAGGTAACGATTCTGCTGGCTCAGATTCCGGTTAAGGTTCTTACTTCAGCCGAAGCGCAATGGGCCCTGCAGAAAATAGGACTTTTTGTGATTGTTTATACGATCTTGATTGGTTATCCTTTTGAGTATGGCTTTAAAAACTGCTTTTTAGCGGCATGCCGGGGAGAATTTCATCTGAACAGGCTGTTGGATGGATTCAAAGAAGGCTATTCTCGTGTCATGACGGTATTTGTTTTCCGCGATTTATCTATTTTCCTGTGGAGCTGTCTTTTTCTGCTTCCTGGGTTGATGAAGGCTTATAGCTATCGGTTTGTTCCTTATTTGGCGAAGGAACACCCGGAATTGTCGCCGATGGCGATCCTGCGGCTTTCTTCTTCGATGACTGCAGGGCTTCGATGGCAGATCTTTGTTTTGGATCTTTCTTTTTTGGGGTGGAAAATTCTGGAGAATTTGACTTATGGAATGAGCCGATTGTACTCAGGGCCCTATTACCAGCTGACGGATGCGGGGTTGTATCAGCAAATTCATCAGCAATGGATCTTAGAAAACGGGGAAATGGATTAAAAAGAAATGCTATTATAAAGGGGGATTAGCGCATGAATTTTATTTTTTTGTCACCGAACTTTCCAGAAAACTATTGGAATTTTTGCCGTGGTCTTAAAAACAATGGCATTCGAACACTTGGAATCGGAGATGCCGCTTATGACGAGCTTCGTCCGGAGCTAAAAGAAGCGTTGGATGAGTACTATCAGGTGGGCAGCCTGGAAAATTATGATGAAGTGTATCGTGGGTGTGCGTTCTTTGCTTACAAATACGGAAAGATCGACTGGCTGGAGTCCAACAATGAATACTGGTTGGAGCGGGATGCCCAGCTGCGCGAAGATTTTAATGTGCGGACCGGAGTGCATCCGCAGCAGATTCGCACGATTCGCTATAAAAGCGGTATGAAAGCATTTTACGAAAAAGCCGGAGTGAAAACCGCCCGCTATCATTTGACGTCCACTTTCGAGGAAGGAAAAAAATTTATTGAGCAGGTGGGCTATCCAGTAGTGGTAAAACCGGATAATGGCATGGGAGCGGCAAAAACCTATAAGATCAACAACGAACAGGAGCTCACACAGTTTTATTCGATTCAGCACGAAACCCAGATGATCATGGAGGAGTTCATTACCGGGCTGTTGGTTTCCTATGACGGCATTGCCAATCGTGAGAAGCAGATCGTTTATGAGACCAGCCATGTATTTCCAACTCCGATCATGGATATTGTCAATGATCAGCGGGATGTCTACTTTTATTCATTGAAAGAAGTGCCCGAGGATCTTCGCCAGATCGGACGGCGTGTCGTAGAGGCCTTTGATACCAATAGCCGGTTCTTTCATTGCGAATATTTTCGCCTGACCCAGGCAAAGGAGGGCTTAGGGGAAGTGGGCGATATTGTGGGCCTTGAGGTCAATATGCGTCCGCCAGGAGGCAATACTCCAGATATGATGAATTATGCTCGGAATATCAATGTTTATCAGATTTGGGCCAACATGGTCGCTTATAATGACGGCTATTATGATTTTTCAACGCCAAGTACGTTTTGTGTATATGCATCCCGTCGTGATGAGCATCAGTACCGCACGCCTTTGAATGAGGTTGCGGATCGATATCAGGCTCACTTGGTAATGAATCAGCGGGTTCCGCAGGCGCTTTCTTTGGCGATGGGCAACAGCATGCTGGTGGCACGCTTTGACAGCATGGAAGAGGCAGAACGTTTTATTTCAGATGTGGTGGAAGATCATCGCTAGGAGAAATCATGAATATTCGCTATTATAAAGAATACAGCTATGAACTGGGACGTGAAATGGAGTTCAAGGTTTTTGGCCATGCCGGAAAACCATGCTTGGTATTTCCGGCGCAGAATGGCCGGTTTTATGATTTTGAAAATTTTAAGATGGTGGATTCGGTGCATCAGGAACTGGAAGAAGGACGTCTTCAGCTTTTTTGTGTGGATACGGTCGATCCGGAGACCTGGAGCAGTGATGCCGATCAGTCTTGGCGTATTGGGATCTATGAAGCGTATGTGCGATACATTGTTCATGAGCTGATGGGAAGAATTTATCAAATCCATAATGAAACTGCGCAGGAAGACTATCATGGGAAAGTATTGACAACAGGGTGCAGCATGGGAGCGACCCATGCCTTGAATTTTTTTCTGCGTTTTCCAGATCTTTTTGATGGTGTGATTGCCTTGAGCGGCGTTTATCATGCTGGTTATTTCTTTCCCAATTATACAGATGGCCGGATCTATGAAAATTCATCTTTGGATACTTTGCAAAACATTCCTTGGGATCATCCGTATCTGGAAAAATATCGCCGCAGTCAGATCATTGTCTGCGTGGGTCAAGGACGCTGGGAAGCGGAATGTCTGGAAGACACGCGCTTGCTTCAGCAGCAGCTGGAACGGCTGCAGGTACCTGCTTGGATTGATTATTGGGGATGGGATTGTGATCATGACTGGCCTTGGTGGCGCAAGCAATTTCCGTATTTTATCCGATTTGTCATCGGTTAGAAAGAGGCACTATGGTTATTAAAGAAACAATACGAATGTCGATTTATGACAACACCGAGCGAATGCTGCATATCTATGTTCCGGATCATCTGGAAAAGGAACAGCGCTGTGGGGTGCTGTATATGTTTGACGGACACAATTTGTTTTATGATGAAGATGCGACTTATGGAAAATCATGGGGACTTCGAGAATATCTGGATCGAACCGGCCTGCCGCTGATCGTGGTGGGACTGGAGTGCAATCACGAGGGCAATATGCGGCTTTGTGAATTTAGCCCTTATGATTTTCAGGATCGTCATTGGGGTACGGTCAAGGCGAGCGGGAAACAACTGATCCGCTGGATGATCGAAGAGCTAAAACCGCAAATCGATGCGTTTTTTCCAACCTTGCCGGATCGTGAACATACTGCTTTGGGAGGCAGCTCGATGGGGGGGCTGATGGCTTTGTATGGAACGGCGTGCGCCTCGAAAACCTTTTCACGCGGAGCTTGTCTTTCGCCGTTTCATTCGCATATCATGGGACCGCTGATTCGTGACTTAAAAAGAAAAATTGAGCCTGATACAAGGTTTTATCTGAGCTGGGGAGGCAATGAATGCTTCAGCAAAAAAGCTTTGGCGACTTATACAGAAGCGAATCTGAAGATCGCTCGTACACTGATGCCACAGGCAGAGGTGTATTTGCATTTATATCCGAATCAGGATCACAGCGAAGCCTCTTGGGAAAAAGAGACGCCGATCTGGATGAAGGAATTGGGGCTGATTAAAAAGGAGAATTTCTAAAGAAAAATTTAGGAATTCTTCTTTTTTTTATGGCGTAAAATTTCAACTCCGTTCGTTATACTGGGGGCAAACAGGGAGGGATGGGGTTGAAGATTATCAAAGAGAATTGGAAAGGAATCCTGGGAATCCTATGCTTTCTTTTAGGACTTGGAGCGCTTTGCTTGATTTTGGCTGGACCTTTGTCCTTGATGCTGAAGGATCTGGCAGGAATGAAAGATCAGCTGCAGTGTTGGGGATGGCTGAAGAAAGCAGGACTGGTTGCGTTGATGAACCTGCAAGTTATCTTTGCTTTTCTTCCAGGAGAGCTGATCGAAATCTTAGCAGGCGGAATGTATGGTTCCATTGAGGGAATGCTGCTTTGTCTGATTGGAGCAGCTTTGGGGTCGGCTTTGATTTATGGCTTTGTTGCTTGCTTTAGAAAGCATTTTTTGAAGTGGATTGGTTCAAAGAAAAAAATAAAAAGTTTGACATTTTTGCAGTCGAACAAACAATTATCCTTTCTGGTGTTTGTGTTATTTTTTATCCCGGGCACACCCAAAGATCTGATGACCTATGTCATGCCTTTGACGTCGATGAAGCTGCCGCAGTTTCTGATAATTAGCAGCTTTGCCCGGATTCCATCGGTTATTACTTCCACATTGGCAGGAGAGCGTTTGATGCAGCGGGACATAGGGACATCGGCCTTGATTTTTGGGATGACAGCAGCAGTGAGCCTAATTGGGATCTTCTTATACCAAATGATCGTAAAAAGGATGAATGAAAAGGGGGGTCAGCAGGGATGAAGGAGAAAGTAAGTATTTTAATTTGTGCGTATAATGCGGAAAAAACGCTGTGGTCCAGCGTACGAAGCGCAGCCATGCAGAATTATCGGCCGATTGAAATCATCGTGATCGATGATGGCTCTAACGATCAAACGGGATTTTTGATTCAGCGTCTTTGCGAACGTTATCCGGAAGTCCGAGGCGTCCGTATGGTGCATCAGGGTATTGGCGCAGCCCGTAATCAGGCGTTAAAAGAAGCTTCGGGAGAATGGATCCTGTTTTTGGACAGCGATGATCAGATGGCTTTAGGGGCGGTGGATACCATGGTATCCCAGGCACATCAGGCTCAGGTCGATCTGGTTGTAGGAGCGCATGAGGTTCGTTATCACGGATTGCATTGGAAAGTTGGGGTTCATCATCTGACGCTGGCGCATGATAATCAGCTTCTTGAATTGCTGTTGAAAGACCGTCAGGTCAAGAATTACAGCTGGGGAAAACTGATGCGGCGCAGCTTGCTAGAGGGAATTATTTTTCCGAAGGGAAAATGCTTTGAAGATATCATGATCATGGGAAATCTGTTTTTGCGGGCAAAATCGGCTCTTATCCTTCCAGAGATCGTTTATTATTATACGGTTGGAGAAACCGGCAGCATCTCCTGTGGTCTAAGACCTGCAGTGCTGCTTGACATGCTGGAGGCGGCACGGTATCAAGGACAAAGCATCGCCAGAGCAAGGCCTTCTTTACAAAAGGCCTGTCAGCGGATGTGGCGAAGGAATTGCTGGCTGGCTTGGGGAAGCTTGCTGATCCATCGTGAATGGAATAGCCCGCTGGCTAGAACAATTCTTCAGGAAATTCGTACCCCGATGTTTAAGAGGGCAGTAACGGATCCCATCCATCTTTAGAAAATCTTTTGAAAAGAAACATGGGAATCTGAGATCATCCCGCTTATAATGGAAGAGTAAAGGGGTTGGATAACATGGAACAATATAACATCTTGGTGGTTGAAGATGAAGTGGAGATTGCCAAAGCGATTGAAATTTATTTAAAAAGTCAGGGCTATTATGTCTTTGTGGCTCATCATGGAAAGGAAGGCCTGGAAATGATCGAGAAAGAAAAGATTCATCTGGCAATTGTGGATATCATGATGCCGGTCATGGATGGCATTCAAATGACGATGAAGGTTCGTGAAAAGTATGATTTCCCGATTCTTTTTCTGTCGGCTAAATCTGAGGATCTTGACAAGATTACCGGCTTGAATATCGGGGCTGATGATTATATTACGAAGCCGTTTGTTCCGATGGAGCTGTTAGCGCGGGTGGCTTCTCAGCTGCGGCGTTATTCGAAATACCTGGCAATGCTGCAGGGACAGCTGCGGACGTTTAATGGGTACACCGTAGGCGGACTAGAACTGAATCTGGATTCGCGGGAGGTGACGGTGGATGGAAAGCCGATCAAGGTTACGCCGATCGAGTTTAAAATTTTGGAATTGCTGATGGAAAATGCCGGGATTGTTTTTTCGGCAGAACAGATTTATGAAAGCGTCTGGAAAGAAGAGGCCATCAGTACTGAAACAGTGATGGTCCATATCCGTAATCTACGGGAAAAAATGGAGATCGATCCCAAAAATCCACGCTATATCAAAGTTGTTTGGGGCGTTGGATATAAAATTGATAAACAAGGATAAGGAGGGGCTTCATGCCTAAAAAAAGAATTGCGGCACTGGCTGCAGCACTTATTGTTCTGCTTAGTGCCACAGGCATGTTTAACTGTTACGATAAGCTGGAAACGATTGCGCATCAGGAGAATGGAACCAACGCTTCTTCCTATGCGATCCTTTATTTATATAATGAGGCTAATTTGGAAACGACGGTCTATGCCTTGAAAAATCGGCTTCAGAATAGTGAGAACCTTTCTGCATCAGAAAGTCTGTTGATGATTTCTGGCAGCGAGGAGTTTAAAAACATAGCTCAGCAGGTATTCGATGATGAATATTTCTGGCGATGGAACGAGCATGTTAATGAAGATGTCAACCTGCATTACTATGCTTTGGATCACGAATCACAAAGAGCTTTGTGGAATGATGAGAGTTTGAAAAATCTGAACTTTGATGAGCTGAATGGATATCAGTTCGCAATAAGAGTGACGTTTGATGCTGTTGGCAGCGTGGCGGTTGATTGCCGGCCGGAAAGCAGTTATGATTGGCAATCATTGTTTGATGATAGTACAAAAGCGCGGATCGAATCGTATATTTTCCAAGACAGCAAGGTTCAATGGAAAGAACTGCAGAATCAAAGCAGTTCTTACGCGCAGGATTCAGAAGCAGAGAAGAACGCAATTGAGCTTAAGCCGATTACCAACATGACGTTTATATTTGCGATTCCAGCCAAGCTGCAGAAGGCGGATGCCTTGTACTGGAACAGCAACTGGATGCTGGAAAATTCGTATCAAACCAATGCGCTGGTGTTTGCCTTGGCTTTTGGTGTGCTGGTATTTGTGATCTCTTTGTTTTTTCCGATTCGGGTAGTTCGGGAGTGGAATTGGTTTCGTTCCTGTTCTAAAATTAAGTTTGAGTTTTTGCTGATCGGCTTGTCATTGGCATTCAGTTTGCTTGCAGCGGCCGGGATTTCCCTGGTCATGGTGACCCAGGAAGGGATCCTGGCACAGGGAATCGATCATTTTCAGCTAACGGACTATGTGGGAATATTGATTTTGGTGATCAATATGACGGTCTGGATCAGTTATTTTTCCCTGATTTTGTTTTGTGGGATGATGTTTCGGCATATACTGAACAAAGGTCTGTTTCATTATTTATTGGAAGATACCTGTCTGGCTTGGATCATTCAGCATCTGGCTGCAGCAGGGCGCGGGATGGGACGCCTTTTGAATCGCATCTTTAGCTATGATTTTAAGGATCCGATCCATCAGATTCTTTTGAAGCTGGTTTTTGTGAATTTCTTAGTAGTTTGCGGACTTTGCTGCTTCTTTGTTTTTGGCTGGCTGCTGGCCATTTTATATTCGCTGCTGCTGTTTTTCTGGCTGCATAAAAAGCTTGGAAAAATTCAGAATGATTATCAGATTCTGCTGCATGCTGCGCATCAGATTTCCAACGGAAATTTCAATGTGACCATCGATCAGGAAGTAGAAAGCTTCGGTTCTTTACGGGATGCTTTTGCGGAATTGAAAACAGGGTTTGAAAAAGCGGTCAATGAAGAAGTGAAAAGTCAGCGGCTGAAGACGGAGTTGATCTCCAATGTTTCTCATGATTTGAAAACTCCGCTGACTTCCATTATTACGTATGTAGATTTATTGAAAAAAAAGGGTGTTTCTGAAGAGGATCGTAATCATTATCTTGCGACGATCGATCGCAATGCTCAGCGACTGAAAAATCTGATTTCGGATCTGTTTGAGATTTCCAAAGCCAACAGCGGCAATGTCAGTCTGCATTTGGTGGATGTGGAGCTGATTAGCCTGATTCGCCAGGTGGAACTGGAATGTCAGGAAAAAATAGAAGATGCTCATCTGGAATTTAGAATGAATGCTTCGAGTGAAAAGGTGATTTTACAGTTGGACAGCTTGAAAGCTTATCGGATCTTTGAAAACCTGATCATTAATATCTGTAAATATGCGATGCCGTATACTCGAGTCTATGTGGAAATCACGGAAAAAGAAAAAATTGTGCAGATCGTGTTTAAAAATATTTCTGCAGAGGAGATCGCAGTAGATCCTTCAGAAATTACGGAGCGATTTGTTCAGGGAGACCGCTCGCGTAATACAGAAGGATCCGGACTTGGGCTGGCCATCGTAAAAAGTTTTACGCAGCTTCATCAGGGCAGCTTCCATGTGGAAGTGGATGGCGATCTGTTTAAAGCGATACTAGTGTTTCCACGGTGTTTGGTTCAGAAAGACAAGGATTAAAAAAAGCAGGGTGATCTGCTTTTTTTTGGTTTAATACTTGATTAAGTCAAGAAAAAGGAATAAACTTGACTTAGTCAAGTAAAGGAGGAACATAAATGGAAAAAACAATATCCTATTATGCTACTGTTCTTTATAAAGAATTTAATGCCTATACTGCACGGCGGCTGCAAAAATGGGGATTGAATTTTGGATCGGTCTTTTTTGTGATTTATGTAGGGAAGCATCCCGGATGTACTCCTGCTGAGCTGACAGCGGCCCTGCATCTGGATTGGGGGTATTCCCAGCGCAGCGTGACCCGGCTGATTGAAAATGGTTTGCTGGAGAAGGTCCGTTCGATGAAGGATGGACGTTCTTCTCATTTGAATCTAACTGAGAAAGGACAGCAGGCTTTTTTGGAAAGTCATCAGGTTTTTCGGGATTGGGACCAGGAAAAACTGGGGAGCTTGAGCGCGAAGGAGAAAACACAGCTGCAGCAGCTGCTGCAGAAAGTCGTTGAAAGAAAGGGAGACGTCAATGTTTGAGACAATGGGAAGTCCGATTCAGTTAGGCACCGTTACTTTAAAAAACCGGATCATTTTTGCGCCGACGACCTTTGGAATGCGTTTGGAAGAACTTCAGGAAGAAATCCGGCGGATCGCGCAAGGAGGCTGCGCAATGATCATTCTGGGTGATGTTCCGGTTTTGAAAAGTCGATTTGGCTGGTCTTTGGATACGACTAAGGGATTTTCTTATTATCGCTCTTTGGTAGAAATTGCTCATCAAGAGGGCTGTTTGATTGCCGCTCAGCTGCACCAATCGGATACTTCCTTCAAGGAGGTTCTTCGTTTTATCCCGGATCTGATGATGAAAAAGATGGACCCTAAGGATTTGCGGAAAAAGATCAATGATGCAGCAGGCCCTTATATTACGGCTTTGCCGACTGCTAAGGTCGAAAAGATTACCCATGCTTTTGCAAAGGCGGCGGTGTTGGCTGAGCGGGCTGGCTTTGATATGATCCAGGTTCATGGGGATCGCATGTGCGGCAGTTTCAGCTCTTCTTTGTTGAATCGACGCGAAGATCGCTATGGAGGAAGCGTAAGAAACCGAGCTCGTTTTGCGGTTGAAGCGGTTTCTGCGATTCGTCAGCAGCTGCCTAAAATGCCAATTGATTATAAATTGGCTGTTCGTCAGGAAAATCCGAATTATGGCCGGGCCGGTGTTTTGGAAGAAGAGCTGTCGGTTTTTGTTCCTTTGCTGGAGCAGGCTGGAGTAACCAGCTTTCATGTTACCTTAGCTAACCATGGCGCTTTGGAGGATACGATCCCTCCAGCAAATCATCCTTATTTTCATGAGGAAGGATGTTTTCTGAAATATTGTGATCAGGTTCGAAAGCGGACAGCTTTGCCGATTTGCGGAGTAGGCGGCCTGAGTCATCCGGCGTTTGTTGAAGAACAGCTGGTCTCAGGAAGGATTGATTGTGCGGCCATGAGCCGACAGCTGATTGCGGATCCAATGTGGGTCAGGAAAGCGCTGAGCAATCAGCCGGAAACGATTCATACTTGCATTCGCTGCAACCAGCGTTGTTTACGGGGATTGCAGGAACATCGAGGAGTTCATTGTATTTATGAAGGAGGAAAAGAAAAATGAAAACAGCCATTGTCTTCAGCAGTAAAACCGGAAATACCGCGTTGTTAGCGGAAACCTTGCGGCAGTGCGTGCCTGCATCAGAGTGCTTATATTTTGGAAAACCGTGTGAAGAAGCCCTGCAGGCAGAGCGTTTGCTGATCGGCTTTTGGACCGATAAAGGTCAATGTGATGAAAAAATAGAGAACTTTTTAAAAAAGCTTCAAAATAAAGAGATCTTTTTGTTTGGAACCGCTGGTTTTGGGCAGGCTCCAGCTTACTTTGAAAGCATTTTGAAACGAGTTCAGCAATGGATCAGTGACGATAATCGAATCATGGGATCCTTTATGTGTCAGGGAAAGATGCCGCTTTCCGTTCGTCAACGCTATGTTCAAATGCTGGAATCACCAAATACAGCGATGAATGCCAAGAAAATGATCGAAAACTTTGATCAGGCTTTGAGCCATCCGGATGACGCAGATCTGAAGCGGCTGGTTCAGACGTTTCAAAATTCAGCTGTCTAATCAAAGAATAAAAAGCTCCTTCTCTATGAAAAGGAGCTTTTTGTGATTTAAAGAGGGCGTTGCAATTTAAATATCAATGCCTAGCCAGGCTTTTACCAAAAGGCCGACTATAAAGGAAAGGACTGCGACCGAGCCGGAAATGATCAGCATTTCTAAAAAACGCTGCCGGAAATGGTAATTTTTGGCTACGGAAATATAATAATTGAAAATCAAAATGATCAGCAACACAATCATCAGCAGTACTGCCAGAGCCGGCAAGTAGGCTTTTGGCGGCAGCAGCAGAAAAGGCAGGCTCATCAAAGCGACCGTGATCAGATACATGATGCCGGTATAGGCGCTGGATTTGAGTGCTTGCGGATCGTTTTCACTTTTAGCAGAAAGATAGGCAGAGGCGGTCATTGAAAATGTAGCAGAAATACCGGTAATCAAACCCGACAAAGCGACCAGGCGATTGTTTTGCAAAGCAAAGGTCAGACCGGCCAGGGTTCCGGTCAGCTCGACCAGGGCATCATTCATTCCTAAGACCATCGAGCCGACAAACTGTAAACGCTCTTCATCCAGCATTGCTAGCAGGGCCTGCTCGTGGCGTTCTTCATCTTCTGAAATTTTCTGTGCCTCAGGAATTTCTGCGATCAAGGCAGCATAGGCTTTATCGGCTTTGTCCTCGCCGTTTTCCATCATCTTTAAAGCAAACGTATATCCAAATATTTTCGCTAACAGAACGGTCTTGAATACCTTGAATTTTCGTGGCTTTGGCTGATTGCCGGTATATTGTTCCCATAGCTTGGCGTGGATTTCTTCTTCCTTTGCAATCTGTAGCAGGATCTTGCGGTCTTCTTCGCTTTTCAGATTAGCGGCGATCTGCTGGTAGATCTGCATTTCATCGATCTCATTTTGCTGCATTCGCTGCAGTGTTTGCAAAGCCTTTTGCGAGCAGGATTTGGTCATGTTGATTCCCCCTTAACGGATTCAGTATACCTCTTTTTGTGCTGGAATACAAAGAAACAAAAGAAAAACGGGTCTTTGCCCGTTTCCAATCCGGCTATAAGCGATTTTCAATCAGCGCCCGTGAAGTTTCAAGAATGATCCCGCGATGCAGCTCATCATCCAAAAGATGATGACCAGCTTCATATAAAAGGATCAAAGCGCGATGAGAGTGGGATACCTTATGAATGATCCGGCGGGAGCTGGAGCAGGGAATTGTTTCATCCTCCGTTCCATGAAAAATAAGAATCGGACAGCGAACCTGACTAAGACTGTCTTTATGATGATCCACAACGGATCGAAAGGCAGCAGTAAAAGAGGCTGGAAGAGCCGGATTTCCTTGGGCGTCTGGAAGCGGATCATCACTTTGAAACAGCCGGGTTACGGTACTGGTGACATTGCCTAATGTCAGATAAGAAAAAGCTGGAGCTAAAAGGATCAATTTGCTGACTGGCAAAATAGAAGCGAGATAAGAGGCGATGACACCACCCATGGAAAAGCCGAATAAAATAACGGTTCTTTGTTCTGAGAGGGCTTGTTCTACCGCATTTTGAGCGCGCTGGATCCATTGTTCTCCTTGACAGTCACGCTCATCACGGCTATCGAAAAGGATTGGACAGCGAACCTCATATCCAGCATTTTCAAAGTAGGTTTTTAGCGGAATCAGCTGATCCGTCCGACGTTTGCCGAAACCGTGAATGGCAATAATAATAGGCTTTTTATCCGGTTTTTTAAAAAAATTGAACATTGTATCCCTTCTTCCTACTTCTAGTATAATCGAAAGAATGGTTTTAGGTCATGTTTTCTTCTTTTTTATTGAATCTTGTTTATAATAATAAAAAAGGGGAGACAAAGGGATGCGTACGTTGATCGATAAGCATTATCATTTTTTTAGTTATTTTGTATGGACTTTTTTATGCCTTTTTTTTATTGATCTGCTGTTTTATGGATTTGCGTTTAAGACTCAGGACATGCTGATCTTTGTACGTTTGTTTCTTTTTGATTATGCCGTGGCGCTTTTGGCGGCGCTGCTGCTGGAATGGATCCCCAAGAAAATTGGAAGCTGTCTTTTGATAGCCGGGCTGCTGTTTTTTGCGGTTTATGCTATTGTTCAGCTAGGATTTCAGCATTTTATGGGAAATTACATGTCCTTTCAGGCCGCACAGGACGGTTTGGGCAGAGTGGCAAGGAATATCCCGGAATTTATTTTGGCGCTGCGTCCGCTGACTTTGGTTTTGCTTCTTCCTTGGATTGCGACAGCTATTGCAATAAGCCAAAAGAAAATGCGGATAAAAAAAAGTCATCCTTGTTTTCG
The DNA here is from genome assembly GCA_944327135.1 of uncultured Erysipelotrichaceae bacterium. Taxonomy (GTDB): domain Bacteria; phylum Bacillota_I; class Bacilli_A; order Erysipelotrichales; family Erysipelotrichaceae; genus CALVGQ01. The sequence continues at coordinate 19,255 of CALVGQ010000074.1, forward strand.
ATTCAGTGCTGTCATTTTAGGATTGACTGTGCTGATTCATCTGGCCGGTCTGCTTACGCTTTCTTTGCAGCAGCAGGCTGCTTTGAAGAAGGCTCAACAGCTGTACCGTTCTCCTTACCCGCAGGAATTGGCGCTGAGCGAACTGGGAGTGAATCGCTTTGCCTGGCGAGATTTGCTTGCTTCTGGTAAAGAAGAGCCGGTCTTAGTTCAGGAAGTGATCAGGACTGAAACGGAAATACCACAAAGTCTGCCTTTGGAGGAACATCATCGAAGCATAGAAGACAGCCTTTGGAAAGAACAAAGCGAAGCAGAAACCGATCCTTCGATTCAAGAGATCGATGCTTATCTGATGAATCGGCCGATTTCAGACTTGAATGAGCTTACAGGCTATTTTGCGGGAAAGAATTTGATTTATATTATGGTGGAAGCGTTTGATTTTATGGCTGTGGATCCGGCTCTTACCCCGACTTTGTACCAGATGAAAGAGAAGGGCTGGGATTTTACGCATTATTATACGCCAAAATACAGCTGTACGACGGCCGAGAGTGAAATGATCGCTTTGACTTCCCTAGTGCCTGCCAGCAATGTGTGCACGCCCAATGTGTATCGCAATAATCTGTTTAGTCAGTCGCTGTTTTTCTTATTTCGGCGGGCAGGCTATACGGCAACTTCTTATCATAACTGGAACGATCAGTTCTATGAACGGAAAACCTATCATCTCAACATGGGATCACAGGCCTTTTATTCCATTGATGATATGGACTTTCCGATCATTCAGGGCTGGCAAAGTGATGTTGAGCTGATAAAAGAAACGCTGGAACGCTGTGCCGATGAATCTCCCTTCTTTGCGTTTGTGATCACCTCTTCTACGCATTTTCCTTATGATCAGTCCAGTACTCTTGGCGATCGGTATCTCAGTGCGGTCAACGCGGTTTATCCGCAGGCTCCGCTGACGATCCAACGCTATCTTTCTAAAGCAATTGAATTGGATAAAGCCATGGAGACCTTGTTGGAAGGGCTGCAGCAGCGCAACCTGCTAGAAGATACCGTAATCGCGGTTTTTGCCGATCATCATCCGCTGAAGACCAGCTTGCAGGAAATTGCCAGCCAGAATCAGCCGATCGATCGGATGGCAGGCTTGAATATGGATCGGACGCCTTTCTTTATTTATGCAAAGGGAATACCATCAAAGAAAATAGAAAAATTGGGGAGCACTTACGATCTGCTGCCAACCATAGCCAATCTATTTGATCTGAATTTTGATCCGCGCTTTTATGTTGGCGTAGATCTGTTTAGCGATCTGCCTTCGCTGGTGTTATTTAATAATGGCGACTGGATCAGCGAAGAGGGGGTGTATTATGCCAGAAAGAAAAGCTTTGAGGCGTTTGATCCCTCACAAAGCGTGGATGAGGCATGGCTTCAAAATCAAAACAATCGCGTCAGCAATTTGTTTTCCATCAGCTTAAAGATTTATCAGACCGATTATTTTAGAAAGAGGGATTTTGAAGTCAGGATGAGGGAATAGCTGAAGCAGCAGGACGGCTCAAGCCGTCTTTTTTTTTCGAAAAAAAGAAGAAAAGGAAGGGGGGAAAAATGAGAAGCTAAAATTAAAAAAAAGTAAAAAAAGCTCTTGCATCAGGCTTTTTGCGATGATATACTATTGGAGCACTCGCATAGACGTGGGAGGTTGCTGGCACACTGAGAGACGTTGTCACAAGGTGCGAACCAGGGAATTCTCAAAGAGCGGGTCTGCCATGTGCAGAGATGAAATGAAGGAGGAAGATTTCATGGCAAAAAACAGCGTAAAAATTCGCTTAAAAGCTTACGAGCACCGGATTCTGGATGCTGCATCTGAGAAGATCGTAGCAGCCGCCAATGCTCATGGAGCAAAAAAAGTGGTTGGTCCAGTACCCCTGCCAACTGAAAAACAGGTGGTCACTGTATTGCGTGCGGTACATAAGTACAAGGATTCACGTGAACAGTTTGAAATTAGAACACACAAACGGTTGATTGAGATTGTTGGCCCGACTAGCGAAACGATCGATTCCTTGAGTCGTCTGGAACTGCCTAGCGGTGTTGATATCGAAATCAAGCTGTAAGCAAGTGGAGGTGGACATCATGAAAGGAATCTTAGGAAGAAAACTTGGTATGACTCAGGTCTTCACGATTGACGGCGATCTGATCCCGGTTACGGTTGTGGAAGTTGAGCCGAACGTAGTCATGCAGAAGAAAACAGTTGAAACAGATGGCTATGAAGCAGTCCAGCTGGGTTATGAAAACGTAACTGAAAAAAGAAGCAACAAACCGGAAGTAGGACATGCTGCAAAGGCCAATACTGCTCCAAAACGGTTCATCAGAGAGATTCGTTCGGAAGAAATGATGAATCTGGAAGTTGGATCTGAAGTCAAGGCTGATCTCTTTTCCGCTGGTGATCTTGTAGACGTTACTGGAATCAGCAAAGGAAAAGGCTACAGCGGAACGATCGTGCGCAACAACGCAACGATGGGTCCGAAAAGCCATGGCGGATCCAAAAACATTCGCCACATTGGTTCTTTGGCAACAACCGGAAGAAACAATGGCCGAATCGAAAAAGGAACGGCCGGTGCTGGTCAGGAAGGCGGATACACCACAACGAATCAAAATCTGGAAGTAATCAAGGTAGATGCTGAAAAGAACTACATGCTGATCAAGGGAAATGTTCCAGGACCGCGCCGCGGACTGGTTGTGATCAAAACAACAGTTAAGAGAATTAAAAATGTTGCCGCGAAGGAATTGCTGAGCTATGCCGGTGTTTCGGTAGAGGAAGAACTGGCGAAGGTTGCAGAAGTCATTAATGAAGAAGCGGCAGCTGAAGCAAAAGTGGAGGAATAAGACATGCCAAAGTTTGATGTATATAGTCAGGAAGCACAAAAACTGAAAACGATCGATCTTGCTGACGCTGTATTTGGCATCGAGCCGAATCAGCAGGCCATCTTCGATGCGGTGGTCATGCAGCAGGCCAGTCTTCGTCAGGGAACGCATAAAACCAAAACCCGGATGGAGGTTAGCGGCGGAGGAAAGAAACCTTGGCGTCAGAAAGGAACCGGACGGGCCAGACAGGGTTCGACACGGGCTCCGCAGTGGAGAGGCGGCGGAATCGCCTTCGGACCTACTCCGCGTTCCTATGCAACGAAGCTGAATCGGAAAGTTCGCCGGCTGGCACTGAGATCGGCGCTGTCTGAGAAGGCTGCTCAGGAAAAGATGATCGTAGTGGATGCTTTGAAATTTGAAGCAATCAAGACGAAGGAATTTGTGAAGATCATGGATGCTTTCAAGCTGGATAGCAAGACTTTGTTTGTTGTGGATATCGAAGAGGATTTTGACAACGCATTCTTGTCCATGAGAAACATCCCGAATGCAATGATGCTGACGGTGGAAGGCTTGAATGTATTTGATATCGCCAATGCGGACAAGCTGGTGATGACTGAGGCTGCTGCTGTAAAAGCAGGGGAGGTATGGGCCTAATGAGTAATGCAAGAGATATTATCATTCGTCCAATCGTCACGGAAAAAACGATGGCGATGATGGATGCGGATAACAAGGTCACATTCGAAGTAGCGAAGGGGGCTAACAAGACCCAGGTTCGCATGGCAGTGGAAGAAATTTTCAATGTCAAGGTCGAAAAAGTAAATATTTTGAACTGCCGTCCGAAAACGAAACGGATGGGAAAATATGTCGGCAAGACCAGCGCGGTTCGCAAAGCAATCGTGAAGTTGCCGGAAGGACAGGACATTAAGCTGTTCTAATTGAATTCAATATCGGAAGAAGTACGCTATTTCCGGATAAATGCGTAAGGAGGAAACAATCCAATGGCTATTAAGACATATAAACCGACGACTCCGGGTCGCCGTGGAATGACCGGGCTGACATTTGATGAAATCACTGCCAGCAAACCGGAAAAATCGTTGACCACGTCGATCAGCAAGAGCGGCGGACGCAACAACAACGGACGCATCACGACCCGTCATCATGGCGGAGGTCACAAGCGTCTGTATCGTATCATTGATTTCAAACGGAATAAAGATGAGATCCCTGCTAAGGTTGCGACGATCGAATATGATCCGAACCGTTCGGCAAACATTGCTTTGCTGAACTATGCGGATGGTGAAAAACGGTACATCCTGGCTCCGAAGGGATTGGAAGTAGGAATGACGGTGGTTTCTGGACCGGCTGCGGACATCAAGGTAGGGAATGCTTTGGAAATGAGAAACATGCCGGAAGGTACCTTCATTCATAACGTTGAACTGAAACCGGGCAAAGGCGGACAGCTGGCAAGAAGCGCAGGAGTTTCCGCACAGATTTTGGGTATCGAAGAAAAGTATGTTACCGTTCGTCTGGCTTCCGGAGAAGTTAGAAAGATTCTGGGAAACTGCCGGGCTACGGTAGGAATCGTAGGTAATGAAGATTACAGCCTGGTCAATCTGGGTAAAGCCGGACGCTCTCGCTGGTTAGGCATTCGCCCGACCGTTCGTGGATCGGTTATGAACCCGAACGATCACCCGCATGGCGGTGGTGAAGGCCGCACTCCGATCGGACGGAAATCACCAATGACTCCATGGGGCAAGAAAGCAATGGGAGTTAAGACTCGTAAGACCAAGAAGGCGTCTGATAAACTGATCGTACGCCGCCGCAATGGAAAGTAAGACGAAAGGAAGGAAATAAGCATGAGTCGTAGTTTGAAAAAAGGTCCATTCTGTGACGACCATCTGATGAAGAAAGTCGTTGCGTTGAATGAGGCCAACCGCAAAGAAGTAATTAAAACCTGGTCTCGTCGTTCAACCATTTTCCCTGATTTCGTTGAACATACATTTGCAGTTTACAATGGTAAGGAACATGTTCCGGTTTATGTTACCGAGGATATGGTTGGACATAAATTAGGTGAATTCGTCCCGACCCGCAAATTCGGTGGTCATGGCGACGATAAGAAAGCGTAAGGAGGAGAGAGAAATGGAAGTAAAAGCGACTGCAAAGACCGTTCGTATCGCTCCTCGTAAAGTCCGTCTGGTACTGGATTTGATTCGCGGTAAGGATGTAAAAGAGGCTTCTGCAATTCTGCAGTTTACGCCAAACCATGCAGCTGAAACAGTCAGCAAAGTGCTGAAATCGGCTGTTGCCAATGCAACCAACAACCATCAGCTGAATGAGGAAAAGCTGTTTGTAAAGGCATGTTATGCCAACGAAGGGATCACGATGAAGCGTTTTATGCCGCGTGCGAAAGGAAATGCTTCACAGATCCTGAAACGGACCAGCCACATTACTGTTGTGGTTGAAGAACGCTAGGAAGGGAGAAAGACAATGGGTCAGAAAGTTAGTCCAATTGGAATGCGTATCGGTGTTATCCGCGATTGGGAATCCCGCTGGTATGCAGAAAAAGAATATGGAGCCCTGCTTCTTGAAGATAACAAGATCCGTCAGTATCTGAATAAAGAGCTGAAGGCAGCATACATCTCCAGAGTAGAAATCGAACGTTCCAAGAACCGGGTGGATGTCATCGTCCGGGCTGCTCGTCCTGGTGTGATTATTGGTCAAAATGGTGAGAATGCCGCTAAGATCAAAGCTGCTTTGGAAAAAATGTGCGGCGGTAAGACAGTCAATGTCAAAGTGCTGGAAGTAGCCAATCCGGATCTGGATGCTCATCTGGTTGCTCGCAAGATTGCAGAACAGCTGGAACAGCGTGCTTCTTTCAGAACGGCACAGAAAAAAGCGATTCAGCAGACCATGCGTTCGGGTGCTAAAGGAATCCGCACTTTGGTTTCTGGTCGTTTGGGCGGTGCTGATATTGCGCGAAGTGAAGGCTATTCTGAGGGAGTCGTTCCTCTGCATACGCTGCGTTCAGATATTGACTATGCGGTGGTTGAAGCGATGACCACTTATGGTAAATTGGGTGTTAAGGTCTGGATCTGCCGTGGAGAAGTTCTTCCAGGACAGATGGTTCAGGAGCCAGAAGCACCGAAAAATCCAGCCGGACGGGATCGTCGTCGCCGCAATGATCGCAGACAGCCTCGTCAGGCTCGCGACAATGCTGCACAGGCAAAGCCGCAGACTGTGGCTGCTGCCGATAAGGATGCAACTGAAGGAGGTAATTAATTATGTTAATGCCTAATAGAACAAAATACAGAAGACCTCATCGTTTAAGCTATGAAGGTCGTGCGAAAGCTGGCCGGACCGTTGCTTTTGGCGAATATGGACTGGTTGCTGAATCTGGTGCATATGTATCTAACCGTCAGATTGAAGCTGCGCGTGTTGCGATGACTCGTTATATGAGACGTGGCGGCAGCGTGTGGATTAAGATTTTCCCTCATCTGGCCATCACCAAGAAACCGTTGGAAGTTCGTATGGGATCTGGTAAAGGTGCTCCAGAAGGATGGGTTGCCGTTGTTCAGCCAGGACGTGTCCTGTTTGAAGTTGGCGGTGTCAGCGAAGAAATCGCCCGTGAAGCTCTGCGCCTTGCTGCTCATAAGCTTCCTGTTAAAACTCGATTTGTAAGAAAAGGCGAGGAGGAGTAAGAAATGAACATTAAAGAAATCAGAGAAAAGAGCAATACAGAACTGCTCAAAGATATCGAATCTTTAAAAGAAGAATTATTCAACTTACGCTTCCAGCAGGCAACTGGACAGCTTGAGAACCCTTCTCGCATGAAGGAAATCAAGAAGACCATTGCTCGTATTAAAACAGTGATCACCGAGCGTGAGCTCAGTGAAGCTAAGTAAGGAGGAGCAGGTATGGAAAGATCAAAACGGAAAGTATTGCGCGGAACGGTCGTTTCTGACAAGATGGATAAAACCATTACGGTTCAGGTATCCACCCAGAAATCCCATCCGCTGTATTCAAAACGGGTAAAATACTCAAAGAAATTCAAAGCTCATGACGAAATGAATGAGGCGAAAATTGGGGATGTTGTTGAAATCATGGAAACTCGTCCGCTGTCTGCAACAAAGCGCTATCGCCTGGTCAGAATCGTTGAAAAAGCAGTTATTCTTTAGAACTAGGAGGGTGAAATTATGATCCAGAATGAAACTCGATTAAATGTCGCTGACAACACCGGTGCTAAAGAATTGCTGGTGATCCGCTGCTTGGGCGGTTCCAAAAGAAAAACTGCCAGAATTGGGGACATCGTTGTATGTTCAGTGAAAGAAGCTGCTCCGGGAGGAACGGTCAAGAAAGGGGATGTCGTTAAAGCGGTTGTAGTTCGTACCAAATATCCGGTACGCCGTGAAAATGGTTCTTACATTCGTTTTGATGACAATGCCGGCGTCATCATCAAAGATGACAATACGCCAAGAGGGACTCGTATTTTCGGTCCTGTGGCAAGAGAACTGCGTGACAAGGATTTCATGAAGATCGTTTCCTTGGCACCAGAGGTACTTTAGAAAGGTGGCTTAACGTTATGAAGATCAAAAAAGGCGATACAGTTAAAGTCATCACAGGACATTACAAAGGAACGATTGCTGAAGTGATTCAGGTCCTTCCTAAAGAGGAGAAGGTCGTTGTTGAAGGCGTTAACCTGGTTAAGAAGCACCTGAAACCGACGCAGGCCAATCCTGATGGTGGCATTATTGAAAAAGAAGCTCCGATCCATGTCTCCAACGTTATGGCTTATGATTCTAAAGCAAAAACTGCAAGCCGCGTTGGGTATAAAACGGTGACAGATAAAAAGGGCGTAACGACTAAAGTTCGCGTCTATAAGAAATCCGGGTCTGAAGTTAAAGGAGGTAAGAAATAATGAACCGCCTGCAAGCTAAATACAAGGATACGGTTGTATCCAAACTGATGACTCAGTTCAACTACTCTTCAATCATGGAATGTCCGAAAATTGAAAAAGTAGTGATTAATATGGGAATTGGTGATGCGATTGCCAATCCGAAAGCACTGGATGAAGCTGTCAATGAACTGACTCAGATTTCTGGTCAGAAACCGGTGATTACCAAAGCGAAGAAATCCATTGCGAACTTCAAACTGCGTGAAGGCATGCCAATTGGCTGCAAAGTTACGCTGCGTTCTGAGAAAATGTATGATTTCTTGGATAAGCTGTTCAACATTTCTTTGCCTCGGGTTCGTGATTTCCATGGTGTTAGTACGACTGCGTTCGATGGCCGCGGAAACTATACGCTGGGTGTGAAGGAACAGATCATTTTCCCAGAAATCAACTTCGATAAGGTCAATAGAGTTCGTGGTATGGACATTGTCATTGTTACTACGGCAAAGACCAATGAAGAAGCCAAAGCGCTGCTCACTGAAATGGGCATGCCGTTTGCGAAATAAGGAGGACAATCATGGCTAAGACTTCAATGAAAATTAAACAGCAGCGTCCTCAAAAATTCAAAGTGCGGGAGTATACTCGCTGTGAAATCTGCGGACGTCCGCACTCAGTACTGCGCAAGTACAAAGTATGCCGTATCTGCTTCAGAGAGCTGGCTTACAAAGGTCAGATCCCGGGCGTTAAAAAGGCAAGCTGGTAAGGAGGAATAATGCAATGATGAATATGACAGATCCAATTGCAGATATGCTGACACGGATTCGTAATGGTGTTCAGGCACGTCATGAATCAGTAGAGGTTCCTGCTAGCAAGGAAAAAATTGCGATTGCTAAGATCCTGAAGGAAGAAGGCTATATCCTGAACTACAAGGTTGAAGGAGAAAAGGTTTCTGAAAAGAAGATCACGATCACATTAAAATATGGACCGAACAATGAAAAGGTCATCAGCGGACTCAAACGAATTTCTAAACCGGGACTTCGTGTTTACGCAAAAAGCAATGCGATCCCACGCGTGTTAAATGGTTTGGGTGTTGCGATCATTTCTACTTCCAAAGGGGTCATGACGGACCGGGAAGCAAGAAAACAGCACGCAGGCGGTGAAGTCATCGCTTACGTATGGTAAGAGAATAACTGAAAGGAAATTAGAGAAATGTCACGTATCGGAAATAAAACGATTACCATTCCTGCTGGTGTGGAGGTTTCCATTGCACAAGGGAATGAGGTGACTGTAAAAGGTCCTAAAGGAACTTTGACACGTCAGTTTAATCAAGATTTAGGAATTACAGTAGAAGACGGGATTTTGAAGGTTACCCGTCCAAATGAAGAAAAGCATACCAAACAGCTGCATGGAACAACACGGGCTTTGATCAACAACATGGTCGAGGGCGTTCATGAAGGATTCAAGCGTGAGCTGGAAATCGTCGGTATCGGTTATCGTGCAGCCGTTGCAGGAAACAAACTGACTTTGAATATCGGCTTCTCTCATCCGATTGAGTTCACTGCTGAGGAAGGACTGACGATCACCTGTCCAACGCCGACAACAGTCGTTGTTGAGGGGATCGATAAGCAGCGGGTTGGAGAACTGGCTGCCAATATTCGGGCAGCGAGAAAGCCGGAACCTTATAAAGGAAAAGGAATCCGCTACAAGGGAGAACATATTCGCCGTAAAGAAGGTAAAACGGCTGCGAAGAAATAGTGGGAAAGGAGAAAATGAACAATGCTTAAGAAAGTTAGTAGAAATGATGAAAGACTTCGTCGTCATGCACGTGTTCGCACTAAAATTAGTGGAACTCCGGAATGCCCACGTCTTTGCGTGTTCCGTTCAAACAGTCATATTCACGCTCAGATCATTGACGATGTCCATGGGCGGACGCTGGTTGCGGCCAGTTCGGTGGATATGAAGCTGGCTAATGGCGGAAATATCGAAGCTGCAAAATCAGTGGGTGCTGAGATCGCGAAACGCGCTCAAGCAGCTAATATCACCAATGTAGTGTTTGACCGTGGCGGATATATTTATCACGGACGTGTCCAGGCGCTTGCTGAAGCGGCAAGAGAAGCCGGACTGAAATTCTAGGAGGATCGCTAATGGAACGCAAACCAAGAAGAGTAGAACGCGAAAAAGAATTTGAAGAACGCGTTGTTGTCATCAACCGGGTTACCAAGGTTGTAAAGGGCGGACGCCGTATGCGTTTCTCCGCTTTAGTTGTCATCGGTGACAAAAAGGGCCGGGTCGGATTTGGAACAGGAAAAGCTAATGAAGTTCCTGATGCAATCAAGAAGGCTTGTGAGGATGCCAAGAAGAATGTTTTCAGAGTTCCTCTGATCAACAACAATTCCACAATTCCGCATGAAGTAACTGGTCGTTACGGCGCTGGCGAGGTCTTCTTAAGACCAGCTGCTGAAGGTACTGGAGTTATTGCGGGCGGACCGGTTCGGGCAGTGCTTGAGCTGGCTGGTATCTCGGATGTTTTGTCGAAATGTATCGGATCACGCACCCCAATCAATGCGGTTCGGGCTACGATTACTGGCTTGAAACAATTGAAGACGGTCAATGGTGTAGCGAAAATGCGTGAGAAGAAAGTGGAAGAAATCCGCTAAGAACAAGGAGGAGAACCGATATGAATTTAAATGAATTGAAGTATACAGAGGGTGCTCGTCGTGATCGGAAACGGATTGGCCGCGGTCATGGTTCCGGAAACGGCAAAACAGCCGGAAAAGGAAACAAAGGACAGAATGCCCGTAGCGGCGGTGGTGTTGCTTTAGGCTTTGAAGGTGGACAGACCCCGTTGTACAGACGGCTGCCAAAGCGCGGATTCACCAATTACACCCGGAAAGAATTTGCAGTAGTTAATGTAGAATCATTGAATAAGTTTGAAGATGGAACCACGGTCACTCCGGAAATGTTGATTGCGACCAAGCTGGCTCGCAAGGAACTGGACGGAATTAAAATTCTGGGAAGTGGCGAACTGACTAAGAAATTGACGGTTCAGGCCAATAAATTCTCAAAATCAGCTCAGGAAGCAATTGAAAAAGCAGGCGGAAAAGTCGAGGTGATCTAAATGATCCAAACTTGTATCAACTTGTTTAAAAACAAGGAAATACGGAATAAGATCTTTTTCACCCTGGCAATGCTGTTTATTTATCGGCTTGGATCGGCCATTCCGGCACCGCGGGTCAATGCTTCATTGATTACCTCGGCGATTGCGGATAATTCGATCCTGAGCATGATGAACCTGTTGGGTGGAGGTGCTTTGGAAAAGCTCTCCATCTTTGCGCTTGGTGTGGGACCGTATATCACTGCGTCGATTATTATTCAGCTGCTTTCCATGGATGTCATCCCGGCGTTGACCGAAATGGCCAAATCGGGACAGACTGGACGGATGAAACTGGACAAAATCACTCGTTATCTGGCAGTTGTTCTGGCCTTTATTCAAAGCGGAACGATGATCTGGGCTTTTGATAACGGGGCATTCAATGGAGTCTCTGGAATCATCGAGGGAGGAAATCTGGCTGTCTATCTCTATGTAGCGACGGTGCTGACGGCAGGAACGATGTTTCTGCTGTGGATCGGTGATCGGATTTCGCAAAAGGGAATCGGCAACGGCGTTTCCATCATCATCTTCGCAGGAATTGTTGCGAATATTCCATTCACCTTTAGTCAGGTTTATACGACGTTGGTGGATACTTCCAGCAACACCGCAATGTTTAATGGTCTTCTGACTTTTGCGATGTATGTCATTATGTATCTTCTGATTATTGTTCTGGTTGTCTTTATGCAGCTGGCGGTTCGGAAAATCCCGATTCAATATACTTCCAGCAGCATGCAAAGAGGCCGTCAGGAATTGAATTATTTGCCGCTGAAGATCAATTCTGCCAGTGTGATCCCAGTTATTTTTGCAGGTGCGATTATGACTGCGCCTATTACAGTGGCTAGCTTTTTCCCGGCAAATGAATTTACCACATTTTTAAATAATGTTCTAAGCCTGCAAAAGCCGGTTGGACTTTGTATCTACGGTGTTCTGATTGTCTTATTTACGTTCTTTTATACGAATCTGCAGGTCGATCCATCTAAGATTGCAGAAAATTTAGGAAAAAGCGGAACGTATATTCCTGGAATTCGGCCGGGAAATGAGACGAAAGAATATGTCTCCAAGGTATTAAATCGGATTACTGTGCTGGGAGCGGCATTCTTGCTGTTTATTGCATTATTGCCTTATGTGCTTCCGATGGTGACGTCACTGCCTTCTAGTATTTCGGTGGGCGGTACCGGAATTATCATCGTAGTTGGTGTGGCAATGGAAACGATGAGCAGTTTAAAAGGACAGCTGACGCAGAAGCAGTATCGTGGCTTTATTCATAAATAGAGGTGGTCTGCTTTGAATATTTTGATAATGGGTCCTGCAGGAAGCGGAAAGGGAACGATGTCCAGCAAAATTGTGGAGGCCTATGATATTCCGCATATCTCAACAGGGGATATGTTTCGTGCAGCGATCAAGGAAGGTACTGAACTAGGCATGACGGCAAAGAAGTATATGGATGAAGGACTGCTTGTTCCGGATGAAATTACGATTGCCATGATTCGGGAGCGATTGGCCCAGCCGGATTGCCAGAAAGGATATTTGATGGATGGCTATCCCCGGACTCTGAATCAGGCGCATGTTTTTGAAGAGATTGCGGCTGAATTAAAGAAACCGGTAGAAGCAGTGCTGAATCTGACCGTCGATTTTGAAGAATTAGCGAATCGGGTAACCGGTCGCAGGCTTTGCAAGAATTGTGGAGCAATTTATCACATTACCAATTTCCCGCCAAAACAAGAGGGAATCTGTGATCATTGTGGCGCTTTGCTGGTTCAGCGTAGTGATGATACAGTAGAGCAGCTGCGGGTTCGTCTTGATGAACACCATAAAAACACAGAACCGGTGCTGGCCTATTATGCCGCTCAGGGATTGGTAAAAGAAGTCAATGCCAGCCGAACAATTGAAGAAGTTTGGGCTGACATCCGTGCGATTTTGGAGGATCTTCAATGATCACGACCAAATCCCCACGGGAAATTGAAGCGATGAGACAGGCCGGAAAAATCACCTCGATGGCGATTGCAGCCGTTGCGGCAGCAATCCGGCCCGGAGTCTCGCTGCGTCAGTTGGATGCGATTGCGGAAAAGACAATCGTCAAGATGGGAGCGGTTCCGTCCTTTAAAGGATATGGCGGCTTTCCAGCATCAATATGTACCTCGGTCAATGATTGCCTTGTTCATGGAATTCCAGATGATACAACATTGAAAGAGGGAGACATCATTTCAATCGATTGCGGTGCCTGTTATAAAGGCTATCATGGAGATTCAGCTTGGACCTTTGCGGTGGGCGAGGTTTCAGAAGAAGCCCGGCATTTGATGAAGGTTACTAAAGAATCTCTGTTTCTAGGTTTAAAACAGGTAAAAGCTGGGAATCGTTTAGGTGACGTATGTCACGCGATTGGCGAATATGTAGAAAGTCAAGGCTGTTCGGTACCGGTAGATTATACTGGCCACGGTATTGGTACTCAACTGCATGAAGAACCAGCTATCCCTAATTTTGGTCAGGCCGGCCACGGCGTTGTTTTAAAAGAAGGAATGACGTTGGCTATTGAACCGATGGTTCATGCCGGCAAACCTCAAACGCGGGTATTGTCGGATGACTGGACCGTTGTAAGTAAAGACGGCAGTTTGGCAGCCCACTATGAACACACCGTTTTAGTGACGAAGGATGGATATGAGATCCTGACGATCGATCATGATGTAAAGGAGGAGGACTCAATTTATGGGTAAGCAAGACGTAATCGAAATTGAAGGAATTGTAGAAGATACACTTCCTGATGCGAAATTTAAAGTGAAACTTGAAAACGGACACGTGATTTTGGCTCACGTTTCTGGTAAAATCCGTATGCACTACATTCGCATTTTACCAGGGGATCGTGTCACAGTAGAGATTTCGCCGTATGATTTAACACGTGGGCGCATTACATTCAGACATAAATAAGTCTTAGGAGGGAAATGGCATGAAAGTAAGACCATCAGTCAAACCAATCTGCGATAAGTGCCGCATCATCAAGCGCAAAGGCCGCGTTATGGTTATTTGTGAAAACCCTAAACACAAACAGCGTCAAGGATAATTAGGAGGACAGACAGGATATGGCTCGTATTGCTGGTATTGATATCCCACGTGACAAGCGTGTGGTTGTATCATTAACTTATATCTACGGAATCGGAAGAAGCACAGCTTCCTCTGTATTAGCAAAATGCAACATCAGTGAAGATATCCGTGTTAAGGATCTGACTGAGGAACAGGTTACGGCGATTCGTAAGGAAATCGACGGAATCAAGGTAGAAGGCGATCTGCGTCGGGAAACTTCTTTGAATATCAAACGGTTGATGGAAATTGGATGCTATCGCGGAATCCGTCATCGTCGTGGTTTGCCAGTTCGCGGACAGCGGACCAAAACCAATGCGCGTACACGCAAAGGACCACGCCGTACTGTAGCGAACAAGAAGAAATAAGCGATAGGAGGAGAAGAACATGGCAAAAGTTAAAACTACTGGGCGTAAAAGACGGGCCCGTAAGAATGTAGCTAAGGGTATTGCCCACATTCATTCAACATTCAACAACACTATCGTTACGATTACAGACGAACATGGAAATGCCATCGCCTGGTCCAGCGCCGGTGCTTTGGGATTCAAAGGTTCACGTAAATCCACTCCGTTTGCTGCTCAGATGGCTGGCGAAGCCGCTGGAAAGGCTGCTGTGGATAACGGAATGAAGACGGTTGAGGTCAATGTAAAAGGACCTGGACCGGGCCGTGAAGCTGCCGTTCGTTCTTTGCAGACAGCAGGTCTGGAAATTACCGTCATTAATGATGTAACTCCAATTCCGCATAACGGTTGTCGTCCACCGAAACGGCCACGCGGTTAATCAAGATCCAACGAGGAGGGATTAGGTAATGCAAAAATTTGAACGCGCCAATTTTGAAGTAAAAGAATATGTCGAATCGGAACATTATGGGAAGTTCGTTATAGAGCCTCTTGAAAGGGGATTCGGAACTACAATTGGGAATGCACTAAGACGTGTTTTACTCTCCTCTTTACCAGGAGCTGCGGTTTACTCAATCAAGATTGATGGAGTTTATCATGAGTTCACCTCGATTCCAGGCGTGGAAGAAGATGTGACGATGATGATCTTAAATATCAAGAAGCTCATCATGAAAATTGAAAATGATGATGTTTTCACCTTGAGAATTTCTGCGAAAGGACCTATGACGGTTACGGCAGGAGATATTATCTGTCCGACCGGTGTGGAAGTTTTAAATACCGATCTGGAAATTGCGCACCTGGAAGAAGGCGCAACTCTGGAAATGGAGCTGAAAGCCCGCAATGGCCGTGGTTATGTCAGCGCCGATCGCAACAAAGCACTTTATCAGGGAGCATCTCAGGGAATCGGAACGATCTATACCGATTCGATTTATACCCCGATCGATCGTATTTCCTACGAGGTTGAACCGGCTCGTGTTGGGCAAGACGCTCGTTATGATCGACTGATTTTCGAAATCTGGACCAACGGTTCGATTACACCGCAGATGTCACTGGCCCTGGGATCTAAAATTTTGATTGATCATTTGGATCTTCTGACGACAGTTCATGAGGCAGTCACGGATATGGAATCCTGCATGAAGGATGCCAACGGAGAAGTTGTCAACAAAGGCTTGGTCATGATGATCGAAGATCTGGATCTGTCGGTTCGCTCTTATAACTGTTTGAAACGTGCAGGAATTCAAACCGTAGAAGAGCTGACTCAGAAGACTGAAGATGAAATGATGCGTGTTCGCAATTTGGGTAAGAAATCTTTGAAGGAAGTCAAAGATAAGATCTATGAATTGGGACTCAGCTTCAAATCATTTGAATAAAAGGTAAGGAGGAACCACCTATGTGGAATCGTAAATTAGGACGCACTGCGGAACATCGTAAGGCAATGCTGCGGAATATGGCGACCAGTGTTATTTTACACGGCAAAATTGAAACAACTGAAATGAAAGCCAAAGAGCTTCGTTCGGTTGTGGATGAACTGATCACGCTGGGAAAACGTGGAGATTTGCATGCGCGCCGTCAGGCTGCAGCTTACATCCGGAACGTTGTGGCTGATGAAGCAACTCAGAAAACAGTTTTACAGAAATTGTTTGATGAAATTGCTCCAAAGTATGCGGATCGCAATGGCGGATATACTCGCGTTGTTAAAACCGGGATCCGTCGCGGCGATAGCGCACCGATGGCGATCATTGAATTGGTTTAAAATAGAAAAGGCTGGAGATTCCGGCCTTTTTTGTTTTAAGCTTGTCATTTGAGAAAGGCTGGATTATAGTAAAAGGGAAAGATAGGGGCTATTTCAATGAAAAAAAGAGTCATCCAGGCAATTGCATGCCTGCTGTTGATAGCAGGGTGTTCCACTTCACAGAAGGCACTGAATTTAGAAGAAATGAGTGCTGAAGAACAATTTCAGAAGGCGACCGAAGTCATGCAGGAAGTGACTAGCATGGAAGCATCCATGGTCATGGAGCTCGAATTGAGTTATTTGAATGAGACAATTCATCAGGAAACGGAAATGTCCATGAAATTGAAAGATTTTCGAGATCCCCAGACGATGGAAGCGCAAATAAAAATCAAGACCCTTCAAATGGAAGCAGTGATGTATATCCGGGAAGGATTGGTTTATTTGGAAACGATGGGAATGAAAATGAAGACCACACTTTCTGACGAAGAAATGGCGGCTTATATTGATCAGGTGCAGCTAATCAGTTATGATGCTTCAGCGTTTCAGCAGCTCCAATCGAAAAAGGTGAAAGAAGACTACTGTTTGAGCTATACAATGGATGAAGAGGCAATCAATCACTATTTAGGAAGCGCTTTGGCTTCTCTTCAGAATCAGTTAAGTGAAGCCAAGGTGACCCTTAAAGAAAGTAAAGGAACGATGACGATTGATTCCAATGCGCAGGTGAAACAAGTCACAGCAGAAATCGTTATGGATTTTACTTTGGAAGAAGAAACCATGAGCACGGTCATGACAATGATCGTGGATTATGACCGGATCAATGAAACAGAAGTTTCTTTTCCGGAAAATCTGGAGGAGTATACGGAATATTGAAAAAGAGCTTGGCTCTTTTTTTATCAAATTAATAAACTGCGGCTGCTTGAAGCAATTTTGATCTGTAAGTTTTAGAATGCTTGTTTCTGTAGTAGTATGAGTACGATAAAAGGCTCAGCAGTTATTGATTTTCTTTTCTGGGATGAAAAGAAACGAAAAGGAGAAAAATTATGAAAAGAACCTTCATTACGCTCCTTCTTGCAATCCTTTGTGCAGGATGTTCTTTTGTAGAACAAAGTTTGCAGCAGAAGGACTCTGTTCAGCAAAGCTTATCTTTAGAGCCTGTAATTTTACCGCAATATGATGCAGTGGGACCTTTCTGTGAAGGACTAGCACGTGTGGGAAAAATGACGGAGACTGGGATGAAATATCACTTTATTAATGAACAGGGCGAATCGATTGGAAAAGAATATGATCTGGCCTTGGATTTTAGTGAAGGACTGGCCTTGGTGGGAACCCGTGAGGGGGATTTTTATCGGTGCGGTTATATCGATCAAACTGGGCAGGAAGTGATTCCGCTGCAGTGGCTGGGAGATGAAACAGAGCATTGTCTTTCTTTTCAGGATGGATTGGCTGTGATCCAGCAGATTATTGATGGTGAAGTCTGGTACAATTTGATCGATCGAAACGGAAATTATGTTTTTGAAAAAAGCTTCATTAGTGAGAGTGGTGATAGCTTTGCAGCGCTTCAAGACCCGCGGCTTCTGCAGTGGGTTCGACTTGAGAAAAATACTGTTGATACGGTGGGCAAAAATGTGATTCAAGCTGCCCGTGCAGGGCTGCGAAGTTTCCCTGTTATCGTCTATGATGGGGGAAAGACCTGTTGGATTGATGAGAATCTGACGATTGTTCAAAGCATCGAAGGTCATGTAACGCTCTTAGAAGAGGGATGGAGCCTTGTTTATGATCAGAACTGGAAAAACGGTGTTTTGATGAATGACGAGCAAGAAATGGTTTTCAATGGGGTGAGTTCGGTTTTAGAGGGATGGAATGATGAGCTGATTCTCTGCCTTGATCTGGAAGAGGAAGATCAGTTTGAGTATCATATCTATTCAAAAAGTGAAGGAATTCAAAAAGGACCGAAGATGAGTCATTGCAGCAAGGCTTATGACGGATATGTGATGCGGATGGAGGACCCGTTAATCACCAGAGCGGAAGATGGAAGCCTGAATCGCTTATGGACCTATCAGATCGTGGATCAGGATCTGAATGTTTTGAGTGAAGTACAGGCAGAAAATCTGTACGGGCAGGCCCGATATCTTTACGATTTCCAAGAAGAAGAATATCGTGTAGAATATGCTCCATTTTACTGGAAGACTGTAAACTGCGGCGAAATAAGCAAAACGGAGCTGATTGATGCTTCCGGAAAGACGATTGTTGAGTATCAGGAGGGGTCGATCTTGAGTGTATTGAATTCTTGCTGGATCGTGCGATATGCCCCAAACAAACAAAGGGCAGAGGTTTACGATTCAAAAGGAAACAGCCGGCTTACCATAGAAGCGATAGAGAACCTCAGCATTACCTATATTGATGGACAAGAAGCGCTTTGTTTTTCAAAAGAAGGAAAAAATAAAGCGATGATCATTAGCGGAACTTTCAATGACATGAAAATTTACGAGGATGAAGTGTATACCGATCCCCTGAGCCATCAGAGTCGGCTGGTTAATAGTGAAAAAACGACGCTGCTGAAGCAGCAAGAGGCTTCTGTGGTTGGAACTTCGATATTTACCGATCCGGTTTATTTGCAGGTGAATGGGGAGAAGATCGATTCAGCGGCGGCACTTTCCTTACCGTACAAAAACATTTATTTGTGCGCTAAACAGGTGGATCTGAATCAGACGGAAGACGGTGTTGAGAATGCTGGGGCGATTGGAATGTCATTGAAGTCCATCGATGGAAACTGGCAAAGCGATGTTTATGAAAAACTGGGAATCTTGAGCGAAGGGTATCTGGCCTATTGTGAAGGCGGCCAGTGGGGATATTTGAAAGTAAAAGAAGACTGAGCTTTCATTTTTTTAAAATCAGAAAAAGCGAGAAGTTCAGGATTGTTTTTCTAAATTAGCCCTTAACAGAAAAAACTGGTGTAAAAAAGCAGCTGTTATTTCCAAATCCAGGATCACTAAAGAAAGAGGGGAACTGATTAAAATTTTCTTTCTTTGAAGGTAATTTTACATAAAGAAAAAAAGGGAAAAAAAGATATTGACAGAGGGGAGGGGATTTGGTATTATAAGTAAGCACTCGGCGAGAGAGACTCGCAGGGGGCGATCGATCTTTGAAAACTAAACAGAACAAACTTACAAA
>CALVGQ010000075.1 GCA_944327135.1 uncultured Erysipelotrichaceae bacterium
GACAGCTGGTCAACCATGGTCATATTTTGGTAAACGGAAAGAAAGTCAATATTCCTTCCTTCCAGGTAAAGCCAGGTTCTGAAATTCAGATTAAGGAAAAATCACTGAATATGCCTTGCATCGCCGAAGCTCTGGAAGCAAACATCAATACTCCGGCCTTCGTTCAGGTCGACAAGGAAGCAAAGAAAGGAACCTATCTGCGCCTTCCAGAAAGAAATGAACTGAATCAGGAAATCAACGAACTGCTGGTTGTTGAATTCTATAACCGTTAAACAATCGGATCACACAGTTTCTAAAGCATCTTCTTGGATAAGAGGATGCTTTTTTTTCTTGTTCTGGTTCGTTATAATATTAGAAAAAGAAAAGAGGAATGATCATGATTCGATTTGACTGCGATTATACAGAAGGTGCTCATCCACGTATCCTTGAGCGCTTGATGGAAACCAATCTGGAACAAACCTGTGGCTACGGGCTGGATGACCATTGTGAGAATGCGCGGCGGCTTATTCAAGAAGCCTGTGGTGCTCCAGATGCGGATGTCCATTTCTTAGTAGGCGGCACACAAGCCAATACGATTATCATCAGCGCTTGTCTGCGCCCGTATCAAGGCGTTCTATCGGCTGATACCGGCCATATCAACGCCCATGAAACCGGAGCCATTGAGGCCACCGGCCACAAAGTTCTGGCTCTGCCTAACCAAGATGGCAAGCTGTGCGCTGAGCAGATTCGTCAGGCATGGATCAGCCATATCGAGGATGAAACGCACGAGCATATCGTTCAGCCAGGAATGGTCTATCTTTCCTTGCCTAGCGAATCAGGAACACTTTACTCCAAAGAAGAGCTGACTGCGATCAGCCAAACCGCTCACGAATGCGGTCTTCTGCTGTTTGTCGATGGAGCACGCCTAGGATATGGGCTGATGAGTGATCATGCCGATCTTACCTTAAAAGAACTGGCTCAACTTTGCGATGTTTTCTATATTGGAGGTACCAAGGTCGGTGCCCTGTTTGGTGAAGCCGTTGTCATCTCTAACTCAAATCTGAAAAAAGATTTCCGCTATATGATCAAACGCCATGGCGGCATGCTAGCCAAAGGACGATTGCTTGGAATTCAATTTGAAACACTGTTTACGGATGATCTCTATTGGAAAATTTCCCGCCATGCCATTGATTTAGCTATGCAGCTAAAACAGGCATTGGAAGCAATGCAGATCGAAATGTTTGCTTCTTCCTGGACCAACCAGCAGTTTCCGATTCTTCCAGAATCCTGGCTGGATGATTTAAGCAAGAAATACGCTTTTTCACGATGGCAGAAAGTAGATAAAGACCGTTGGGCAGTCCGTTTCTGTACCAGCTGGGCGACAACAGAAGAAAATCTGAATGCTTTGATTCATGATTTGCAGCGTTGCCAGCAAAAGTCTTGTTTAAAATCTTAAGAAGAAAGGAAATAAGACGATGTTTCCGGCAATGCGAAGAAAGCAACAAGCCCTTTCACAGCAAGAAGCAATCGTTATTCTGCAACAAGCCAGCTCTGGGACACTGGCTTTGATGGGGAAAGATTATTGGCCTTATGCTGTTCCGCTCAGTTTTGTCTTTGATCAAAAAAGCCTTTATTTCCATTGTGCCAAAGCAGGTTATAAATTGGAAGCCATGCAGCAAAATCCAAAAGCTTCCTTCTGCATTATTGCTCAGGATGAACCGGTTCCAGAAGAATGGACTACTCATTATAAAAGCGTCATTGTTTTTGGAAAACTTCAGATTCTCGAGGAAGAGTCCAAGCGCCATGCTTTAAAGCTGCTGATTCATAAATATGCACCCGAAAGCTCAGAGTCACAAATCCAACAAGGAATTGAAAAAGAATGGAATCAAACCATTGTTTTGGAAATGAAAATGGAGCATCTCAGCGGCAAAGCAGCTATCGAACTGATTTGTCCAAAATAAAAAATCAGGATCTTCAATCCTGATTTTTTTGATGGCAATGCGCAATCAGATGATCCATTGCCAAAATATATCCCTGTGGTCCAAGCCCTGCGATTTGCTCAAGACAGCCTAACGCCGGATACGAATGATGCCGAAAAGCATCCCGTGAATGAATATCTGATAAATGAACTTCGATGCAGGGAAGCGGCGCAATTGCTTTAATTGCATCCAATATCGCAATGCTGGTATGGGTATAGGCGGCAGGATTGAGAATGATGCCATCCATTCGGTCAAAATAAGCCTGCTGGATCCAATCAACAAGCTCTCCTTCATGATTGCTCTGCTTAAAAACAACCTCTACGTGGCGCTTTTGAGCTTCTTTCTCGATCATCGCGATGATCGCCAGATAATCCATCGTTCCATAAATTGCTTTTTCACGGATTCCGATCATATTGATATTCGGACCATTTAACACTAAAAATTTCATTTCCTGCTCCCTTCAATGATCAAATTGCTGACGACGCTGTGTTGACTGACGAAATAAACGTTTCATTTCTTCGCTGTCGCCCTGAGCCAAGGCTTTTCGAAAATGCTGCAGCTCAGCAGCAAAATCATCGATATCCTGAAGCAGATAGTCTTGATTCAAAAGAAACAGCTCCGTCCATAAATTTTCATTGATCTTGGCAATTCGGGTCAGATCACGAAAACTATCTCCCGTATATTCCGCTAGATGCGTATTATCATGGGTATTCATCAAAGTCACCGCAATCACATGCGTCAGCTGAGAAACAAATGAGATCATCTTATCATGCTGCTGCAAAGAAAGCTCACTAAGATGGGCAAAGCCCAGGGTCTTGGCCAGATCATAAGCCAAAGCAATGCCTCTTGGCGTATTTTTTTCTGTTGGTGTTACAATAAAATTTGCCACATGAAACAAGGACGAATCACTATTTTTTGCCCCACTGACCTCTTTTCCAGCCATGGGATGAGCGCCAATAAATTCCAGATCTTTTCGCAAAAATTGCTGGACCGTCTCAACGATTCCCCTTTTTACCCCCGTCACATCGGTCAAAATAGCATCCTTTTTCATCCATGACTGATTGGCACGGATCCAGTCAACGATCGTATTTGGATAAACAGCAAAGATCAAAACATCCGCCTGCTGGATCAAGGCAGGATCCGGTTCCACGGAAAACTGCCGGATCCATCCGGCCTGCGCTGCATACTGAAGATTCTGCTCATCCAGATCAATGGCATCCACTTCATAGCCCGCTGCACTAAGCCCTTGAGCATAACTTCCGCCCAATAATCCTAGTCCGACGATCAAAAAATGAGTTTCTTTTTTCATGCATCCAACTCCTCAACTTCAATCTCTTGTGCTGCCAGATCCCGGAAAAAACCTGGGTAGCTTTTTGCGATACTTTGTGCTTCGGTGATCCAGATTGGCTGCTCTGCCATGGTCGCTCCGATAGCAAGGCTCATGACGATTCGATGATCGCGATGCCCGGATAAGGTTATTCCACCTTTCCAGACAGTCGGTCCGCAGATCGTCACCGTTTCTTCCGTGCTGCTGACATTGGCACCTACTTTTTTCAATTCACTTTCCATTGCGGCTATTCGATCGCTCTCTTTCAGCCGCAGACGTCCGGCATGTTCAATCACGGTCGTTCCTTGAGCAAAAGTCGCAAGGACCATCAGGATCGGACCTAAATCCGGACAGTCAGACAAATCGATTCGCGTCCCATGCAAAGGACTTTGCTGAATTCGATACCCTTCCGGAATCACCTGGATTTTCGCTCCCATGGCTTTCAAATAGTGCAAAATACGACGATCCCCCTGTTTTGAATCCAGCCGCAGGCCATGGCACTCCATATCCTGATTCAGCGCTCCCAATGCTGCAAAAAAAGCAAACTGACTATAATCGCCTTCAATTTGTTCATCATGCGGAGAATAATGCTGATTCCCCGGAATCCAAAAGGAATTTTCTTTCTGCGAATAAATACTGATTCCAAATTTTTGAAGCATTTCTATGGTCATCTCGGCATAGCTTCGGCTTTCAAAAGGAGGTTCAATCAACAGTCTGGAATCCTTAAAACAAAGCGGAAGAGAAAAGAACAGACCAGAAATAAACTGGCTGGAGACATTCCCACGCAGCGAAAGGGTTCCTGGCTGAAGAGCTCCTTCGATTTCGATGGCTTCTTCATTTTGAACAAAATGATTCCCTTGCTGATGAAAAAGTTCCTCATACAAGGTTTGCGGACGCTGAAGCAGACGATTTTTTCCGGTGAATCGAATTCGTTTCCCGGTCAAAGAAAAAAGCGGAATTAAAAATCGAAGCGTTGAACCCGATTCATTGCAGAAGACAGTCATCGGTTCCACCTGGGTAAGATCCGTAATCCCATGAATGATGGCACGATCCTGATCCTGTTCAATCTGAGCCCCCAGCTGGCGCAAACCAGACAGAGTTGCCTGAATATCCTCAGAATAATCCAAATTAGAAATTACGCTGGTTCCCTTTGCCAGTGCAGCGCATAAAATAGCCCGATGGGCCATGGATTTGCTTGGAGGAATTAGAACATGACCATTTTGTACTCTTCCAGGATGAATTAAAACCCGCATGAAGCACACCCTCTTCCTAAGACCTCAGCTATGGCTCGTCCTTTTTCAATCAACTGGGCAAACTTTCCTGGTTTTAAGCTCTGAGCACCATCGCTCCAGGCCCGTTCTGGATGAGGATGAACTTCGATGATCAATCCATCCGCCCCTGCGGCAATCGCCGCCAAGCTCATCGATTCCACCAAGCTCCAATCGCCTGTTGCATGGCTGGGATCAATGATGATTGGCAGATGCGTTTTTTCCTTAATGACTGGTACGGCACTTAAATCTAAGGTATTGCGAGTGTATTTTTCAAAAGTCCGAATTCCCCGTTCACATAGGATCACATTGGGATTACCGCTAGCCAGAATATATTCTGCCGACATGATCCACTCCTCCATGGTATTCGCTAAGCCGCGTTTTAACAGAATCGGCTTCTTGGTTTTTCCCAATGCCTTCAGTAAATCATAGTTTTGCATATTCCGGGCGCCAATTTGAATCAAATCGACATATCGATCAAATTCATCCAGCTTATCGACGCTCATCAATTCAGAAACAATCGGCAATCCTGTTTTTTCGCGTGCTTTTACCATAGCAAGGATTCCTTCGGTCTGCATTCCCTGAAAAGCATATGGACTGGTTCGCGGTTTGTACGCTCCACCCCGCAGCATGACCCCTCCGGCAATTTTGACTTTTCCAGCGATTTCTGCTACCTGTTCCTCTCCTTCGACCGAGCAAGGCCCACCAATAACTACGATCGGATGTTGCCCTCCTACCGGGATCCCGCCGACCATTACCACGGTATCTTCTGGATGAACCAGCCGATTCGCCAGCTTGTATGGCGCAGCAATCCGAGTCACTTCCTCTACACAATCATTGGCCTTGATCTTGCGTTCATCCAGCTTGGCTGTATCGCCAACCAAACCAAAAACATCATGATTTTCGCCCACGATTGCATTGACTCGAACCCCCTGCTTTTCCAATTGTTGTCTCAGCAATTCTTTGGCTTGCTGCGAAGCCTCCTTTTTTAATGTAATAATCATCTTGATTTATCCTCTTTTTCTTTTTCCAGCCATTGACGACACGCTTGGATCGCTTCGCTCAATGAACCGTCATTTTTTACAATGCCATCGCTGTATTGGCGATAAGCGGCAATGCGTTCTTCATATAACTTTCTTACATGCTCGCGATCAGGACTTAACGGACGGCTAGCTGAAACAGCCAGTTTTTCTGTAGGACGATCCAAAAACAAGATCCGGCTGTTGGCCTTCAGTGCCCGGATGTTCTCCTTGCGCTTAATAATTCCCCCGCCACAGCTAAGAATGCAGTGAGTTTTTTTAGCTGCCTCCCAGACGACTGCTGTTTCTATATCCCGGAATTTTTCTTCACCATACTGTACAAAGAACTCCCGGATCGGCATGCCGATCCGCTCCACGATCCAATCATCCAGCTCGACCCATTCCATCCCACATTCCTTCGCTAAGCGTCGGCTGATCGTCGTTTTTCCTGAACCGGGCATTCCAATCAAGGCAAGATTTTGTTTCTGCTGGATCAGCTGTTCGGTCATATGACGAATTTCCTCTTCTTTGACCGAACGATGAATGAAATATTCCATGGCCTTTGCTGCCTGAGCCACCAGCATTCCCATCCCGGAAGCGATCTGGCACCCTTTTTCTTCAGCGGCGATTAAAAGCTGGGTTTTCAAGGGGTTATAAATAACATCAGCAACACTTTCCAGTCGATCAAATCGATCCAGATCGATCGGACAATTCTGAATATCCGGAAACATTCCCACCGGTGAAGTATTCACAATGACTTGAGCATCGCTGTGATCCCGATAACAGGTTTCATAAAGAATCGTTTCTGCACTGGGATTGCGTTTGACCTTGATGATTGAACCAGCCTGAAGATCACCCAGCGCCGCACATACGGCCTGTGCTGCTCCTCCATTGCCCAAGACAAGGACTTTTTTCCCTGTCACCTCGATCTGATTCATTATTAGCATCTGAATAAATCCATCATAATCGGTATTGGCTCCAATCAGTCGTCCCTCATGCTGGATGATCGTATTGACCGCTTTAATTTTTTCTGCAGCTGGCTCTAATTGATCCAAATAAGGAATGACAGTCTGTTTGTAAGGAATCGTAACATTTACAGCGCTAAAATTACGCTCTTTTAAAAATACATCCAGCTGGGCCCGATCCATTTCCATCAGTGTATAAGGATAACCGCCCCATGTTTCATGAATGATCTTGGAATAGCTGTGGCCAAGATGTTCTCCAATCAATCCGTACTTCATTTTGGATCCCCCGCAAACCACATAAGACCATAACGCTCTATCAAAAGATCCACCAGTCCGATCGCAATCATGCTGTCCAAAACGACCCGTGCCCGATGGACGATGCACGGATCATGACGCCCCTCGATCTTCAGCTCAGCGTTCTCATAAGTCGCTAAATTGATGGTCTGCTGCGGCTGATAAATGCTTGGTGTCGGTTTGATGGCGGTTTTGATCCGGATCGGCATTCCATTGGAAATTCCTCCGTTGATGCCGCCATTGTGATTGGTCGAGGTAACCACCCGTCCATTTTCCATCCGAAACGGGTCATTGGCTTTTGAACCGGTCATCCTAGCCAACGCAAAACCATCTCCAAATTCGACTCCTTTTACTGCTCCTACACTAAAAAGAAGCTGAGACAAAGTGCTTTCTATCGAATGAAAAAATGGTTCTCCAACTCCCGCCGGCAAATGAAGCACAACACTTTCTACCACTCCTCCGACAGAATCCCCTTGTTTTCTTGCCTGTTCAATGGCCTCTTGCATTTTTTGCTGAGCCTTTGGATTCAACACTGCAAAATAGGTTTCATTCATTCTTGATATCTCCTCTTTCAGCTGTTTGAAATCCGCACTGAAAGAATCATCCTCGATCCCAGCCACCTGGCAAAGATGGCTGCCAATCAGAATATCCTTGCTTTTTAAAAGATCCAGACAAAGCGCTCCGGCCGCTACTAACGGAGCAGTCAGGCGCCCAGAAAAATGACCACCGCCACGATAATCCTGATACCCTCGATATTTTTCATTTGCGGTGTAATCGGCATGGGAAGGACGAGCCAGATCCTTGCTTTTTGCATAATCCCGTGATTGCTGACTCTGATTCTCAATCATCAAACAGATCGGAGTTCCCGTAGTCATTCCTTCAAACACACCGCTGAGGATACGAACCTGATCGGCTTCCTGACGCTGCGTGCTGATTTTGCCTTTCGGCTTACGCAGATCCATCTGATGCTGAATAAATTCCGGATGAACTGGAATTCCCGGTGCCAGTCCGTCAATGACCACACCTACAGCGGCACCATGACTTTCTCCAAATAAACTGAGGTGAAGCTGATTTCCAATCGTACTTTTCATTGTTGTCCCCTTTCCAGCATCGCTCTGATTGTCTTCCAAGAAACTTCCTGGATCACTGGCTTCTGCATTGCTTCTAACAGTATCAGACTGACCCCTTCCTGTCGGCCTTTTTTATCATTTAACATAAATTCATACACGATCTTTGGATTCCAATTTTGTCCGCGAAGTACTTTCAGCTGCTGAAGGATCTGCCTCAACCGTTCCCGCAGCACTCCAGAATCCAAGACCATCATCATGCCTAAAGCCACGGCCTCGCCATGATAAATCTGGCTAAGGTGATAAGCACTTTCGATCCCATGACCAAACGTATGTCCAAAGTTCAGGATCCGGCGCAGTCCGTTTTCTTTTTCATCCTGCTCGACAATGCTTTTTTTAAACTCCAGCGCCCGTACAAGAATTTCCTCCAAATGCTCCTCGATCATGCCTGTTTCAAACAATTCCACCAATCGCTCATCGCCCAGAAAACCGGCTTTGACTGCTTCAACCAGCCCATTGCAGAAATGTCTATGAGACAAAGTCGTCAGGGTATCGGGGTCGATCACTACTTGCTTTGGCTGCCAGAATGCTCCAACACAGTTTTTGATCGTATCAACATTGATGGCAACTTTCCCACCAATCGAGCTGTCGATCTGACTTAACGTGGTCGTCGGGATCTGGATAAAATCAATGCCGCGCATATAACTGGCTGCGACAAACCCGGCCAAATCACCAACGACCCCACCGCCCAGGGCGATAATTCGATCCTGTCGGGAAAACTGATGATGCAGCATCGTTCTGATGCATTCTTCATAAACGGCAAAGCTTTTGGCCTGTTCTCCCTGCTCAACCACATGGACAAGACAATTGGGAAGCTGGCTGGAAACCTTGTTTACCCATTGGGCAGGAACCCCGCTATCGGTAATCAAAAATGTTCGAGCTTGCAGATCGAGGACTTCATCCAGCCGATTCAGCAGTCCCCTTTCCAAAAAGATCGGATAGCTTCGCTCTTGAAGATTGACACAAATTGTTTTCATTTTCTTCCCTCCAACAAAAAAACCATACAGCATGCTGTATGGTTTCTAGTTTTTCTTTACCCTTACAGCATCGCCAATCACAATAAATGGGCAACACCGTAAGCGGAGATGCCCTAGTTCGTAAAGGTAAAATAATAAGAAGTGTGCAAAGCACAGACTAATTGTTTCATTTTCGTCACCCTCGACTTGGTTTTATTATACACCGATTTCCATCTTTTACAATCTTTTTCTGAAAATCTTACAATCAACTTTTTCTTGTTTTAGCGATTCAGCCGCTGCAAATTCTCGTCATCACTCTTGGAACATGCTATAATACTACCGATAAAAGGATGTGACACGATGGCCTTAGATGGACTTCTTCTTTATAAGATACAGCAGGAACTGCAGACTTTGCTGCCAGCAAAAATCAATAAGATTTATATGATTTCAAGCACTGAGCTTTTTTTTCAGTTACGCTGCAAAGAAGGCAAGAAAAACCTTCTGATTTCCTGTCATTCCATTTATAATCGCATCAACATTACTGATCGAAACTATCCGACCCCGGAAGAACCTACTAATTTTGTGATGTTTTTGCGGAAGCATCTGGATGGGGCAACGATCTTTTCGATCAGTCAAAAAGATTACGACCGCTATCTGACTTTTTCCATCGCAACACGCAACGAGCTGGGAGATAAGATCCTCTTGTTTTTAAGTGTTGAACTGATGGGAAAATATGCCAATGTGATCCTTTATAATGAGGCTGGAAAAATTATGGATGTGCTGAAGAGAATTCCTCCTTTTGAAAACAACCGAAGAATTCTCCAGCCTGGTGCCACCTTTCGGCTTCCAGACAGCCAGCCAGAAAAACGCGATCCTTTTTCTTCCCCTTCCTTGGATCCAGAGATCGATCTTTCCCGTCAGCTGCAAGGCTTCTCACCGCTGTTAAGCAAAGAAGTACTCTTTCGGCTTCATTCCGGACAAAGCTTTTCTTCAATCATGGAAGAAATTCAAGACAGTCATGAATTGTATCTAACCACGATTGCTGAGGAAACGCAGTTTCATTGCATCCCATTGCTTCATCTCAATAAAAAAAGCCGGAGTTATCCAATCATGGAAGGACTCGATATTCTTTATTATCACAAAGAAGAAAAGGATCGAATCAAACAATTAACAGGGGATCTGTTCAAGCTCGTCCGTCGTGAATTAAAGCATCAGCGAAAAAAATATCCACAGCTTCAAGCTGCGCTGGAAGAAGCACTGGATTGCGATCGCTGGCGGGAATATGGCGAATATCTGCAGCCCTATGCCGCACAGGTCCATAAAGGCGACACCACAGTCACATTAGAACGCTTCGACGCTTCTGGAACGATTACCATTCCACTGGATCCGCGACTGGATGGATTAGGCAATGCTCGAAAATATTTTCAAAAATATAACAAAGGAAAAAAGGGACAGATTCACATCCGTCAGCAAATTGAGCTTTGTCAGAAAGAAATTGATTATTTTGAAGGCCTTGAACAACAGTTGGAAATGGCCAGCGTTGAAGATGCCAGAGAAATTCGTGAAGAATTGGCCAAATTAGGCTATTGTTCAGCTGTAACCAGCCGGATTCGAAAGAAAAAGAAAAAAGAAGAACAGCCTAAGTATACTTCATTGCTTTTGCCTAACGGCCTTACACTGTTTTTTGGAAAAAATAATCTTCAAAACGAATACATTACCTTTAAAGCTGCCGCAAAAAATGATACCTGGCTGCATGCCAAGGATTATCATGGAGCCCATGTCGTCATCAATACAGAGCATCCGGATGAAGAAACATTGCGCACAGCAGCAATGATTGCAGCTTGGTTTTCCAAAGGGCGCTATTCCTCCAGTGTCCCGATCAATTATTGTCAGATCCGTCAGCTCAAACGGGTTCCTGGATCAAAGCCTGGATTTGTTTCTTTGACCCATTACCGTACCCTTTACATTGATCCAGATGAGGACACCATTATGCGATTATTGGAACAAGCTCAATCCGCCAAATAATGATTTTTACTAAAAAAACGGCCTGTGTTCAACAACTGGCCGTTTTTTTTAGAATGCTTCACCACTATCACAGCTTCATTTTCCTGATAATAACACATCAAACTTTCGCGATGGGACCCATTTCAAAAAATTCCTTATACCTGCGAAGCTTTTAAGCAATTCAGATTTCTTTTTTAATCATACCCGACAAACAAAACTGACGAGCAAGACTGTCTACAAGTACCAGTCCGGCAAAAGAAACCGGCATTCCCTTTTCCATTGAAGACAGTCATCCTGAACGAAATTAGTCAAAATATTCTGACAAGGATAAAAAGACAGTTTTTAAAAGATGGCCGTATTGGAAATCTTTACTGTTCAAATCCTTATTTCTAGCCTTTTCAAAAGCGGAACAAGCTCCCGAATGGAAGCAATTTCCCAAGTCGGCTTTTCTGTCTTTAAAGATACTTCCTTTTTCAGATTGATCCAGCAGCTATCCAGACCAGCATTCCTTGCTCCAAGAATATCAGAGGACAAAGAGTCCCCTACCACTAAAATTTTAGATGGATCTTTTTCCTCCAGTTCTGCCAAAACCCGATCAAAAAAAGCTTTCATTGGCTTTTGAACCCCCAGCTCATCAGAAATAAAGATTCTGCTCATCCAGTCCTTCAATCCACTGTCCTTCAGCCGGGCCTGCTGAGTCATTAAATTGCCATTGGTCACAATTGCCAAAACATAATCCTTGCTAAGCTCTTTAACTGCTTCCAAAGCGCCTTCAAGCAAAGGATGCTGCTTAGCCAGTTCTTCCTGATATTCTTTAGAAAAGCTTGCTGATGTGGAAACCTTCAAATGCAACTGATCAAATGTTATTGGAAACCGTGTCTGAATCAGTTCTTCCTTGGTGATTTCGTTTCTTTCCAGCTGCTTCCATAACGCTTGATTTACTTTAAAATAAGTATTCAGATTTTCTTTTGTACAAGGAATTCCATGACGACCGTAAACGGTTCGCAGTGCGATTTCTTCAGCCTGATCAAAATCCAGCAGCGTTCCATCAGCATCCAAAAGCAAAGTAGAATATCGCTTCATCGATGATGCATCCCTTCATTGGCCAAGCGCCTTAACTGCTTGACCTCAAATGGCTTTAATATTCGATACTCTCCCGGTTTAAGATCACGAACCATCAAGAAACCAAGCTTACTGCGATTTAGTCGTTTAACTTCATACCCTAATGCTTCCATCATCCGCTTTACCTGACGATTACGTCCTTCCTGAATCGTCAGTTCAAGGCTTGTCGTCTTGCGGGCAAAATCTTTATTGGTGATCCATACCTTAGCTGGCAGTGTCACGATCCCATCATCCAGCCGAATTCCTTTTTCCAGCTGCTTGATTTGTTCTGTTGTTAAAATTCCATTGATCAAAACCTCATACGTTTTAGGCAAATGATACCGCGGATGCATGATTTCATTAGCGAAATCGCCATCATTGGTCAAAATAAGTACCCCCGTTGTATCGTAATCTAATCGTCCTACTGGAAAAATACGTTCCGGAACGTCGATCAGATCCACTACCGTCGCCCGCTGATGTTCATCCTTTAAAGTACACAGCGTTCGGCGTGGTTTATTCATCAAAAAGTATACTTTGTTTTCTCGTTGGATCTGTTTTCCGTCGATTGCGATCACTGCCCCTTTCCGCGGCTGATACCCCATCTTTTGAATCACCGTTCCATCCACCGTGACCCGCCCCTGCCGGATCAGTTCCTCCGCCTTGCGACGGGAAGCTACCCCACTGGCGGCAATAATTTTTTGCAGACGATCCATTTTTATCACTTCCTAGCTTTCTTATTTTACCAAGAAAGCCGTTCAGAAGATAGCTTTTTTTTCTAAACCATAAACAAGGCAACTAAAATAATACCCATACTGATCCCAACAAAATCAGCAAACAAGCCAATCCAAAGGGAATTGCGGATCCGGGTAATTCCCACCGTAGAAAAATATAAGGTAATCACATAAAATGTCGTATCGGTCGATCCTTGAATCACACTGGCCATTTTCCCAGCTAAAGAATCCACTCCCGAAGTTTTAAAAATATCAATCATCACAGCCAAGGAGGCGCCTCCAGAAATTGGTCGAAATAAAGAAAGCGCAAAAATCTCCGCTGGAATTCCTTTAAAGATCGGCTTCAGCGTTTCACCAAGCAAAAGCAGCAAACCAGTTTCACGAAGCAGACTGACCGCCAACATCATTGCTAACAAGCTAGGAAAAATATCCGCAAATAATCCCAACCCTTCCTTGGCACCTGAAGTAAAACTTTCATAGGCATTAAAATGACCAAGCAATGCTTTCAAAAAAACTCCCAGTACACACACTGGCAAGATCCATAAACTAAGGCTTTCGATAATTACACCACCTGTCTAAAAGCAAGCCGGCAGCTGAAGCACAGGTTGTCGCAATGACAGCCCAGGGAAGAAAATCAGTGGGATTTACCGCTTGAAATTGATTTCGTAGGGTCACGATATTGGTAGCTAAGATGGTGACTCCTGCCGTATTTAAAACCAAAAACGTCACCATGGAACGTGTGGCTGTATCTTTCTGCGGATTTTTTTCCTGCATCAATTTCATCGCTTTCAATCCGCTTGGTGTCGCGGCAAAACCCAATCCAAACATGTTAATGATCACATTAGCTGAAATATATTGCAGTGCTTCCGGCTGATGCTGAAGATCTGGAAGCAATCGCCTGAGCAATGGATGGATGAGCCGTTCCATTGCGCGCAAGATTCCAACATCTCGAGCAATATTCATGATCCCATTCCAGAAACAAGTGGCCATCATCAAAGGCAAAGCAAACTCAAAGGTTTCCTCTCCAACAGCCACAATGACATCGTTAATGGATTGGATATTTCCAGTGATCATCCCATACAGCAAAGCAATCAAAATCAGTCCGCACCAAATCCGATTCAGAAACACCACCTCCAAAAGCAGCGCTGCTTTTTCACTGCGGGAACAGTCAACATTTTTTGATGTGTACCGCAATACCATTGAAACGTCACTTCTTTTTTCTGTTGATCCAGGCTGACGATCAATTCTCCATTTTCAATTTCTTCTTCTGTGGCCACAATGGTCAAAGGCTCTGCCAGCTCAGCCTGATATCCTTCAATCTCAAAGATTCCCGCTTCAATCAGTGTTATAAGCTGACGCTGACTCATCACTTCTTCATATTTTTTTTGGTGAAACTCAAAGCGATCCTGCATATCCAAGGTTACAATGATATATTCCGCTCCTTCTTTTTTA
The DNA here is from genome assembly GCA_944327135.1 of uncultured Erysipelotrichaceae bacterium. Lineage (GTDB taxonomy): Bacteria > Bacillota_I > Bacilli_A > Erysipelotrichales > Erysipelotrichaceae > CALVGQ01. The sequence continues at coordinate 14,203 of CALVGQ010000075.1, forward strand.
GCCGCAGTGACCAAGGTCCGCCCTGCTTTTGAAGTATAACCTGTTTTTCCCCCGATACAAAAAGGAAAATCGTTCAGCAGCTCATTGGAATTATGCCATCGAGCGCCCCATTCACTGGTATAATCTTCGGTTGAAATGATTTCAACAAACATCGGATTCTGTAACGCTGTTTTCATTAGCAGAGCCATATCATAAGCTGTAGAATAATTTCCCTCCATGTTGACATCCAATCCATGAGGATTATGAAAAACCGTATCATGCATTCCGATTTCTGCAGCCCGTTGATTCATCATTTCCACAAATTTCGCTTCACTTCCTCCAACACGTTCAGCAATCACGATTGCCGCATCATTGCCGCTTTTCAACATTAGTCCATAAAGCAAAGAGCGCATCGAAACCTGTTGCCCCTGAATCAGATAAATGCTGCTTCCAGAGGCTCTAAGCACTTCCTCTCCAACCAGCCACATATCTGTAAAATCTCCTTTTTCCAAGGCAACCAAGGCTGTCATGATTTTGGTGATGGAGGCAATCGAGCGAACCTCATGCTCATTTTTAGATTCAATGATTTGATCGTCATTTACATTCACTACAAGATAAGACTCAGCCTGAACCGTCGGAACCAGCAGCAAAAAAAGCAATAAACTGCAAACAAGTTTCTTCATAACATCACCTAATGCAGTTTACGTTTAAACAGAAAAAAAAGAACCTCACGGTTCTTCAGACGTCCCTATTGCGGGTTTGCTTCTTTGTAGGTGCGCCGTTCTGGACTTAAATTGTCGCAATAATACCGAACGGTCAATGCACCGCCAATTCTGCTTTTGGATTTAGGCTCCACAATAAAGCCATCCCCTTCCAGCATGCATTCCAACAAAGCTTTTGCGGCTGTTGAAACATTGCTGACTTTTGGCTCTATTTCCTGATTCAGCTCTTTTGCGTTGAGTTCAATATAAAGCCATTGGCGATCATGAGCTTCCTGCTTCTTTGCGCGAATCCGCTCACAGTATTCTTGCTGTGTCTTTTTTTCCATGATTTCCTCTCCTTATTGACAAAAATATTATATCATCCTATAAAAATGAAAAAAAGCCGAAACCAGTCGAAAAGGCCAATTTTTCCCGTTTTTACGCCCTTTTTACGTCAAAACCAGAATCTTTTTTTGATCTCGACTCCATCGTTTTTAATAAAAAAGACTGCTGTTGTTAATGATTAATTCAGCAGTCTAGCTTTCATCCTATCTTCTATCACAGCTGAACCTTGAGGCGCTTCAGTGTTCCCACTGCAATCATTCCGGTCAGCACGCCAGTCGGGATCGAAGAAATCAACAAAATCGGAATAATATACATCAAATGAATCTGCTGATAGATCATCATGACTACCATCACTTGACCTACCGAATGCCCAATTGCACTAATCATGCTAGTCGAATAAATTGGAAACTTCAATCCCTTACGAACCACGATCAGGCACAGCGAGCTCAGTAAAACTCCACCTGCAGAAATCCAAAACGTAGATCCAAAAATGGTCCCACGCAGCAGCGAGCTCAGCATCACCCGCATCAGATTTATCCCCAGCATTTCCTGAATGCCAAACAGTTCAATGGTAATTAAGGCAATGATATTCGCTAAACCAAATCGAATTCCAAACGGCATGAAGGCTAAATAGGCAGATTCAAACAAATTGATCGCAATCGCCATTGCAGCCAGCAACGTGAGATAGACCATTTTTTTTATTGACTGATTTCGCATCATTCTTCACCTTCATAGCTGACATACACTTCATTAGGCATGCAGACAATTGGGATCAAATCCTCCGGCCCCATCCAGCCCATGGAACTGCAGATATGGTTCGGACATTCTTCATTGATGATCCGCCATTTTCCATCCTTGACTTCCAGCTGCATATGACCATAGGAACCATCAAAATCATAAACTTTATCAATATCGATATCGAAAGCCAGGATAATCTGGTTACGGTAATAAACATAACCAAACCGCTCCTCTTCTTTATTGCTGAATTCATTGATCAGTTTTAATCCAAAATAAAGCACGCCTGCGATCACCACAATTCCCAGCATCACCAGAAGATCTTTCTTTTTCATCTGCTTCCCTCCGAATTTCATTCAAGTTTACTTATTATAGCATAATTTTCTTAAATGAGATACTTTTCACGACAAATTCATTCTTCCTTGAAGACTAAGTCTGTCTTCAATAGGCAACAAAAAAACATACAACCCTGCGATCCTTCAAAAAAAGGAATAAGAAAACCCTTATTCCTCCTGCTCCTGTTCCAGACGATGGATCATGATCTGCTCGACTTTTCGATCATCACACTGGGTTACAGTAATTTCAAGATTTTTATAATTAAAACTTTCACCCTGATCTGGAATTTTCTCCATTTCATGAATTACCCAGCCGCCAACAGTAATGAAATCGTAATCTTCTTCCTCTTCCAAGTCAAAATATTCAAACATATCATCCAGATCCGCATCCGCTTGAACCAGCCAATGCGATTCATCGATCGGATGGAAATATTCTACGACTTCATCATGCTCATCATAGATTTCTCCAACCAACTCTTCCAGAATATCTTCCATGGTAATGATCCCCGCAGTACCTCCGTATTCATCAATGACCACCGCCATGTGGGTCTTGGTACTTTGCAGCTGACGCAGCAAATTTGAAATTTTCACATGCGGACTGGTGTACTGAACATTTTTTATAATGGAATGAATCCCCTGTTCCTGATGATTATAATAGAGATAATAAAAATCCTTTTCATGGATTACTCCAACAATGTTATCGATAGAAGACTCATAGACCGGAAATCGAGAGAAATTGTTTTCCCGAAACATTGTTTCGATCTCCTTTAATGGAGTTTTTACATCTACCGCGATAACATCTACCCGAGGAGTCAGAATTTCTTTAACATCCAAATCATTAAACTCGATAGCAGCAGAAATCAAATCCGATTCATGTTCTTCCAAATCACCATCATTTTGCGCTTCCTCAACGATCATCAGCAACTCTTCTTTGTCCATGGAATCATCATTTTCAATCGTCAAAAAATGAGCAATCAGCTTTTTCCACGTGCTGAATAGCCAATTAATAGGGCTTAACAGCATTTTAACAATTCCAATTCCGTTAACCACCATCAAACAGAATTTTTCAGGAGCTTCCTTCGCTATGCTTTTCGGAGTCACTTCCCCAAACACCAAAACGACAATCGTCATGATTACCGTAGAATATGTCGCGCCTGATTCTCCATAAGCCCGGGTAAATAAAACAGTCGCAATCGTGGTCGCCGCAATGTTGACAATGTTGTTGCCTACCAGGATTGTTGAAAGCAATTCATCATAATTTTCGGACAAAGCAAGTGCTTTTGCCGCTTTTTTGTTCATTTCCGCCATATTTTTCAAGCGGATTCGATTAACACTGCTAAATGCAGTTTCAGTCGCAGAAAAGAACCCGGAAAACAACACCAGGATGACGAGTGCAGCAATTAATATCGAATTATCCATAATAAACCCCAATCTTCCTTTCTAAGCGGATCAAAAAAGCAATTCGCTGATCAAGCACGAAGATATTGGAGATATTTCATCCGCCGATTTGGGAAAACCTGGGCCTTTAATTTTTGAACATGCCAGTCCCACCATCGGGGTAAGGGCGAACCTTCCAAGGAACACACATCCTTTCAAACTAACGCGTGTATTATAGCAAATCCAGGGAAAAAAGGCAAATTATAATCCTTTTTTATTTAAAAAGATGAAGATTATTACATTAAAAAAGAAGCCAACGCTCCTTTTTTAACGCGATAATCGAAACCAGCGAACCCCAATTCCCCACCAGATCAATTATGTGTTTATTATAATCAAAATTGAAAACAATGTCAAGCAAATATGTAAAATTTACATTGATGTAAATTTCTTTCACCCGATGTCTTCTAAAAAAAGAAAATGCTTTCAGCATTTTCTCTTATTTTTCGGAATTCAAATACCACAGGACATATTCCACAAAAATACTGGATGCAATCAGCATGCTTCTTTCATCCAGATCAAATAATCCATGATGATGCGCTGAAGCCGTATTCGGATTCTCACTGCAGCGAGTACCGATAAACAGATAACAGCCCGGAACCTGCTGAAGATAATCTGCAAAATCATCTGCTCCCAACCGCTTTGTTTGATTGCGAATTACCTGTTCGGTTCCGACGATCTTTCCTGCAACAGCTGCCAGCTCATCGCTCACCGTTTGATCATTGATTAACGGATTAGCAAAATTTTCAAAAACGATCTCTGCTTCTGCCCCGTGAGCCGCGGCAATCTGCTGCGCCAAAGAGGTCACCCATGCATTGGTTTTGGATCTGGTCTGCTGACTGAAACAGCGCGTAGTTCCTTCCAATATAGCTTCATCCGCAACAATGTTGTACGTTGTCCCTGAACGAAGAACCCCAACACCAACAACGACCGTATCCAACGGATCAGTACGACGGGCAACGATCGACTGAAGATTCACTGCAATCATCGCTCCAATATACAATGCATCCACTGATTTCTGAGGCTGTGAAACATGGGCGCTCTTTCCTTTTACTGTGATCTTAAAATAATCACAGGAAGCATTATTTTCGCCCGGTGTACTGCTGACGATTCCTAGATCAAGATCTGAGCTGCCATGATAACCGATGACTCGGCTGACTCCTTCTAAAAGCCCTGCTTGAACAAATTGACGGGCACCTTGACCATTTTCTTCCGATTGCTGAAAGAAAAGTCGAACAGTTCCTGAAAATTCTGTTTCTTTTTCTTTCAATACTGCGGCCGTCGTCAGCAAAGAAGCAGTATGACCATCATGACCGCAAGCATGCATCAATCCTTCCGCTTGCGAAGCGTATGGACAATCCGTTTTCAGATCCTGGATTCGTAAAGCATCCGTATCAGCACGAATCGCCAAAATGCGTCCTGGTCCCTTTTTTCCTTCGATCCAGGCATACACTCCTGTTTTTCCGACCCGTTGATGAGGAATGCCAATTTGATCCAATTCTTCTTCGATTTTTTCTGCCGTATGGAATTCCTCCAATGATGGCTCAGGGTGCTGATGGAACCAACGGCGCAAGGCAATACAATGCTCCTGTCTTGCCTCCACACTGGGATTTAACTTCAGCATAAGCTTATTCCCACGCTGGAATAAAGGCCCCATCATAAGCCTCTTCCAGGGTTTTGGCTACCTCATCGGTATGATAAGCTTCCACGATCTTCAGATAAACTTCGTTCTCTGCATCTTCTGTTCGAGCCGCAATCAAGTTTTTCAACCGATTAACCTCTTCGCTGTCCAGATCCAACTCTTCTATATAGATGGTATCTGTCGTCGGATTCAATCCTGCAGTAAATGCATTGCCGCCATTAATGAAAGCCGCGGTCACATCTGGCAGAACATTAGCCAGCATTGCCGACTCCAGTTCTTGGATCTCAATATTCACAATCTTGGTGATATCGGCTACTGTCGGCAATTCTCCCGCTTCCGGATCACAGGTGATCCAGCCCAGCTTTTCCATCAGTTTCAATGCTCTTCCGCCATTGGTCGCATCGGATGGAATTGCAATAATATCGCCATCTTTGATTTCTTCTACAGAAGAAACCTTGTCCTTGTTGTTATACAATCCTAATGGAGCAATCAATGTGTCTCCAATCGCCGTGATTTCATAATTATATTCCTTGATGTCATTTTCCAGATAAGCATGATGCTGAAATGCATTCAGATCAATTTCGCCATCATTCAAGGCCCGGTTTGGAGTGGCATAATCATTAAAATAAATCAATTCCACTTGAATTCCATCGTCCTTCAGCAATTCGTTCACTGTATCCCACTGATCGTTGTAAGCTCCAACAACACCTACTTTTACCACAATCGTTTCAGATGAATCCGACGCGTCATTCTGATTCGTCTTTTCAGATTCGTTTTGCCCGTTTGAGCAAGCAGCTAGTCCCAGGATTAATCCCAGAGTAAATAAAGCCTTCAACCATTTTTTCATTTTCTTTCTCTCCTTTTCCATAAATTAATGTGATGTTTTGCGAATGATCAGATTGCCGATCATTTGGATGATTGAAACCATGATCAGAATTACGATGACGCTTGCATAAGTCATATCCGTCATATTTCTCTGATAGCCGTATCGAATCGCAAAATCGCCCAGGCCTCCAGACCCCAAGGCTCCTGCCATCGCCGTCAATCCTACCAGATTGACCGCAGTCACCATCGTCACACGGGCAATGCTTGGAATGCTTTCCTTCAAATAAACTCTAAAAATAATCTCCCAAGGGCTGCTGCCCATTGCTTGAGAAGCCTCGATCAGTCCTTTGTCCACTTCTGCGATGGCCGTTTCGATCTGCCGGGCAAAAAAGGGAACCGTACCAAAAACCAAAGGGACAATTGCTCCTTTGACTCCGATCCCCGTCCCCATCAGGATCCGGCTGAGCGGAATGATCATCATCATCAGGATCAAATAGGGAATGGAACGAATCACATTGATTGCTTTATCCAGCACATTGTAAATAAGACGATTTTGCAAGATTCCATTTTTTCGTGTGACAATCAGGACTACTCCAAAAAAAGTTCCCAATATAAATGAAGCTGCACCAGAAAAAAGAATCATTTGAAGCGTATCTCCAATCGCTTCAACAAACTCATCACCCAATTTGGCCAAATTAGGAAATATCTGAATCAATAACTCTACCATGTCTCTATTTCCTCCACCTTGACTTCTTTTGCTTTCAGCCTTTCAATCGCTGAAGCAATGTTCTCTTCTTTTCCACTGAAAATAACGACCAGCCGCCCTAGCGGCTTGTTCTGCAGTACCTCGATATTACCGAAAATAATATTTGCATCGACTTCATAATCCCGCGAAATCTGTGAAATCAGCGCCTGATTGGTATTGATCGTATTATAAGACAGCAAGACCATTCGTTCTCCTGGACGAAGCACTGTAATTTCCGACCTTTGTTTAACCAGCTCATAGATCTTGCTTATATTGCTGGTTGTCGCAATAAAGTTTCGAGTAATAGTCTCCTTTGGATCTGCAAAGACATCGACAACGTTTCCCAGCTCTTTAATTTCGCCATCCTCCATGACTCCTACCCGATCGCAGATTTCCTTGATAACCCCCATTTCATGCGTAATCAGCACAATGGTGATTCCTAACGTCTGGTTGACCTGCTTCAGCAGTTTGAGGATCGACTGTGTTGTCTGCGGATCCAGGGCACTGGTTGCTTCATCACAAAGCAGAATTTTAGGGTCATTGGCTAATGCCCGAGCAATCGCGACCCGCTGTTTCTGCCCCCCGCTCAGTTCGGAAGGATATGCATTGGCTTTGTCCTCCAATTCTACCAGTTTTAGAAGATGGGCTACTTTTTGCTGGATCTCATTTTTGCTCCACGCTTCAGGATCATTCTTTCGCCAGAAAGTTCTGCGTTTCAAGGGATAGGCAATATTCTGCGCAATCGTTCTAGAACGCATCAGATTAAAATGCTGAAAAATCATTCCAATCTTTTTACGAATTTTTCGAAGTTCTTTTTCATTCAAAGCGGTCAGTTCGATTCCATCTATCCATACCTGCCCCTGGCTAGGGCGCTCCAGCAAGTTGATCATCCGGATCAGAGTTGACTTACCAGCTCCGCTAAAACCAATCAGTCCAAAGATCTCACCTTCCTGAATCTCCAGGTTCACATGTTTCACCGCATCAATATTTTCTTTTCCATGAAATGTCTTACTAACATCTTTCAGTTTCAACATGATCTTCACACCCCTTAAAAATAAAAATCTCGTCCCTTTCCAAGGACGAGATGAATTCCCGTGTTACCACCTAGGTTTAAAACAACATCACTGCTGTTTCCTCATCAAGTACGCACGTCTTTGCCGTGTTATACTCTAGCTCGTTAACGGGAGCACCCGTCATAGCCTACCCTTGCGGTTCGGTATGCAACTCCAAGACCATTTTCAATCTGGTTCCATTTGTCTGTTTTCAGCTCCCCAGACTCTCTAGTAAAACTTTCCCAAATTTACTTTTCTTTTCACTGTCTTTCAATGACTAGATTATAGTCAGAGAAAAAAGAAAAGTCAATCCCTGTTTTCCATTTTTTCACTGTTCTGCAACTTTTTTCATTCTCATCAGTAGTTATCTGCTGCGATTGAAGCCAACCCAAAGTCTTGCTATAATGAAAAAAAGGAGAGCAAAGGCTTATGAAAAAAAATCATGATTTCTCACCCGAACAAAGCGTTTCTCGAATCAATCGAGCTCTTCCATTTCTAATCCTTCTGATCTTCGCCTTTCTTCTTTTAAATTTCTTTGAAGGAGCTTTTACCCCTTTTGTACTACGTTTAGCCCCTTCTTCTCCCACCGTTCATCTTCTGATATTTCGCAATAAAGAGGAATTCCTAGCCGAGGCAGTTCAATTTCAAGAAACGCCTCATTATTCACTTGTTTTCGAAGAAGAAAACGCATTATTCTTAAGCGATGGCCCACTTCCACAAGATAGTTCCCTCTACTGGCTCACTGACCAATTCGATTTGCAGCAACTGTTTCCAGACAGCCAAAACACCTCTGTTTCCATCACAAGATGGTCCCAGCACCGAATGAATGAGGACGCTTTTCAACAATGGATCTGTGAGCTACAAGAAAAGGAATATCCTCTTGCCGCGCGCAGCCGGCTTCCTTGGATTCGCTCTTGGAAATGGATTTGGCCCGCACGCCGGGTTTCATGGCAAACAATCTGGGTGATTGATTATACGGACAATGTCCAGGATCCTTTAATTCTACAAAAAAAATAGCATCGCTATTTTTTTTGTTTCGGCTTAAGAATGTATTCCTGAATCAGATCATGACTGAAATTAACCACTAGCGAATATGGGAAACGGGCTTCCTCAATCAGCGC
>CALVGQ010000076.1 GCA_944327135.1 uncultured Erysipelotrichaceae bacterium
TAAAGTCCTCCTGTCTGGTCATACCAAACAGGATTACATAATCAGCTGCATCCTAAAAAAAGAGATCGTTGTTTATGCCAATCCTTATGTCTTTCGAAGCCTGCACGTCGAATTGATTCACTTCATCAATTTATACGGTACGGCCATTTCCGAAGACGATGAGGAAATGATGGTATGGGTGCTGCAGATGATCTTGGCAATACATGCCAAAGAAAAGTCATCTGTCCGCCCAAAACCTGACATCCAAGCCATTTTTAAGAAGTAAACACCTGAAAGCCACTTGGTACTAGCATACGATTTTTTGGCACTTTTTAGAGGTTTTTTCACAAAGTTTTGCACTTTTTGGTGCTAAAAAATGACAAAAAATGGCCTAAAATTGAAATGCGTGTTTTCAAAATGTTTTCACGGGCCCAAAAGGGAACGAAAAAAGCCCTTAAATAAAGGGCTTCAAGGTGATTTTGTACTATTCGAACTCGATCGTTCCCGGCGGCTTGGATGTAATATCCAACAAGACGCGATTGACATGCGGGACCTCATTGACGATCCGGCTGGAAATGATCTGCAGCACCTCAAACGGGATCTGTGCCCAGTCCGCCGTCATGCCATCGATCGACGTTACAGCCCGGATCGCAACCGCATAATCATACGTCCGCTGATCGCCCATGACTCCCACTGAACGCATGTTGGTCAAAGCCGTACAATACTGCCAGATTTCTCGGTCCAGCTTCGCCTTGGCAATTTCTTCACGCAGGATCGCATCCGATTCCCGGACGATCTCCAGTTTCTCTTCAGTGATCTCTCCCAATACCCGGATCCCTAAGCCCGGTCCTGGGAAAGGCTGACGCCAGACCATCTCATCCGGCAATCCCAGCTCGACTCCTAACGAGCGAACCTCGTCCTTAAACAAGGTATTCAGCGGCTCGATCAGCTTGAACTGCATGTCCTTTGGCAATCCGCCCACATTGTGATGGGACTTGATCGTCTGGGCCGTCTTGGTTCCGCTTTCGATCACATCGGTATACAGCGTTCCCTGAGCCAGCCATTTGATGTTCTCTCCCTCGGCGATCTTTTTGATCTCCTCATCAAAGGTATACACAAACTCGTTGCCGATGATCTTCCGCTTCTGCTCCGGATCGCTTACGCCCTGAAGCTTATCCAAGAATTTGCGGGATGCATCGATCTTGGTCAGATTCAGCTTCATGTTGCGGCCAAACGTCTCCATCACGCTCTCTGCCTCGCCTTTGCGCAGCAGTCCATGATCGATGAACATGCAATACAGCTGATCACCGATCGCTTTGTGCAGCAATGCCGCAACGACCGAGGAATCCACTCCGCCAGACAGCGCCAAAAGCACCTTGTCCTGACCAACCTGCTCGCGGATCTTCTCGATCTGCATCTCAATAAAATTATGCATCGACCAGTTGGCCTGTGCCTGGCAGATCTCAAACACGAAATTCTTCAGCATTGCATTGCCATATTCGGTATGCCGAACCTCCGGATGAAACTGCACCGTATAGATCTTTTTCTCAGGATTGCTGGTGGAAGCATACAGACAGGTCGCGCTGGAGGCATCCTTGCTAAAGCCTGGAGCCAGCTGGCTCACCTGATCGCCATGGCTCATCCACACCGTCTGCGTTTTCGGCAATCCTTTAAACAGCAGCGAATCGGTTTCCACCGTGATCTCGGTCCGGCCATATTCCTTGCTGCTGCAGGCCTTGACCTTACCGCCATTCATCCAATGCGTCATCTGCATGCCATAACAGATCCCCAAGATCGGAATGCCGCTTTCAAAGATCTTCGGATCGCATCGAAAAGCATCCTTATCATACACGCTGTTTGGCCCTCCGCTGAAGATGATGCCTTTGACATCCTGCAAGGATAGGATCTCCTTCAGCGTCATCGTATTCGGATGCAGCTCGCTGTAAACGCCAAACTCCCGGATCCGGCGGGCAATCAGCTGATTGTATTGACTTCCGAAATCCAGAACAATAATTTTATCTGCCATACATTCACCTCGTAATCATTTTAACCAAGAAAACCAAAGATTACAATTCCTCTTTGGTTTTCCGTTTTATTTATTCTATTTTTATTGGATCTATTTGCAGAAATACAGGATAAAGACTACGATCAGACCCCAGCAGATCGGGCTGATTTCCTTCGCTCTTCCGCTGCAAACCATCGTCAAGCCAAAAATGATGAAGCCCAACGCCAAGCCATCAGAAATTGAATACGCCAGCACCATGAACAGGATCGTAATAAACGCACATGCTGCAATTGCCGTATCGTTCCAATCGATTTCCTTCAGCTGCTTAGACATCAGAATTCCAACCACAAAGATTGCCGGAGCTGTAACGGCATTGACCGCAACGCTCAAGATCAGCGGGCTTAAAAAGATCGACAAGATAAAGCAGATTCCTGTTACCACTGCCGTCAGACCGGTCCGTCCGCCAGCAGCTACTCCTGCTCCGGATTCTACAAAGGAGGTCACGGTCGAAGTTCCCAAAGCAGCTCCGACCACGGTGCCGACCGAATCCGCCAGCAAGGCCTTTTCAATGTTTTCCATTTCTCCGTTTTCATCGACCAGCCCGATGTTGTTGCCCACGGCCACCAGCGTTCCCGCGGTATCAAAGAAATCCACAAACAAGAAGCTAAAGACGACCACAAACCAGTTGGAATGACCAAACAGCCCCGCAAAGCCTCTAGCAAAGGCACCGGCCGTATCCATCGTAAAATCCGTCGTCAAAAGGGAAGAAGGCAGCTGCGGCATGCCCGGAACGCCCACCATCGAAAGCAGGATTCCGACCACCGCCGTGATCACCAAACCATAAAACGGCGCTGCATTGACCCCCTTGACCATCAGGGCAATCGTCACCAGAATTCCAAATACCGCTAACAGCACCGCCGGATCCTTCAGATTTCCCAGTGCGACAAAGGTCGATTCATCTGCTACGATGATCGCTGCATTCTTCAAGGCAATAAAGGCAATGAAAAAGCCGATTCCAGCCCCGATAGCCAGCTTCATGTTCTTCGGGATCGAATTGATGATTAGCTTGCGGATCCCGGTCACCGAAATCACAATAAAGATCACGCCTGAAACAAAGACGGCGGCCAGTGCTTCTTCAAAAGTATAGCCGTATTGAAGACAGACCGTATAGGTAAACAGGGCATTGACTCCCATTCCCGGAGCCAAAGCGACCGGATAGTTCGCCAACAATCCCATCAAGATACTGGCAATCGCCGAAGAAATCGCCGTTGCCAGGAAAACCGAAGCGGGATTCATCCCCGTCAAATCACCGCCCAGAATATTCGGGTTGACGCCCAGAATGTACGCCATGGCCAAAAATGTGGTCAATCCAGCAACAATTTCTGTACGAACCGTCGTGTGTTTGCTATGAAGCTTGAAAATCTTCTCTAACATACTGCTCCCCTTCCTTAAAATTGAAAAGGCGCTTTTTCCCACAAAAGCGCCTGAAAAGCCTTTTGTTGTAGTGTGATCTTCTGGCGTCACGTAGAAACTTTTGTAACCATTCCATACAAAATATACAACCAAAATACTTATTTAGTATACTCGTTTCAAAATTTGAAATCAACTCTTTTTCATCTTCAAAGCCGCCGAAATCAGCTCTCGAAACAAAGGATGCGCCTTATTTGGCCGGCTCTTGAATTCCGGATGAAACTGAACCCCAACAAAGAATGGATGTTCCGGCAGCTCGATTGCTTCCACCAGTGTTCCATCCGGTGAGGTTCCCGAAAAAACCATGCCTGCCTGCATGAATTCCTTGCGATAGGCATTGTTGAACTCGTAGCGATGGCGATGCCGCTCCTGAACCAAAGCAGAACCATAGATCTGGCTGAGCCGGGTTCCCTCAGCGATGCGGCAGGGATACGCTCCAAGCCGCATCGTTCCGCCTTTATCAAGCTCATCGCTTTGATCGGCCATCAAATCAATCACTTTATCTGGTGAGCCCGGATCAAACTCGCGGCTGTTGGCTCGCTTATGATGCAGCACATGCCGGGCAAACTCGATCGCCGCGATCTGCATTCCCAAACAGATTCCCAGATAAGGGATGCCGTGCTCCCGCGCATACTGGGCTGAAACGATCTTTCCTTCAATGCCGCGATCGCCAAATCCGCCCGGAACCAGGATCCCATCTACCTCTGCAAATAACTCCGCTGCTGTTTGGGCCGTCACTTCCTCTGCTTCGATCCACTTGATCCTGACTTTCGCTCCATTTTCATAGCCGCCATGATGCAGCGCCTCTGCTACCGAAAGATAGGCGTCATGCAGCCGCACATACTTGCCCACCAGAGCGATCGTTACCGTTTTGTCCCGCTCTTGGATCCGCTGCAGCATCGTTTGCCAGTCGCTGAGATCACAATGCGGTGCATCCAATTTCAGCTTTTCACAGACGATTTCCGCCAGTCCTTGTTTTTCCAGCATCATTACCGCCTCATAAAGAACCGGCAGGGTCGTGTTTTCGATCACGCATCGCCGATCGACATTGCAAAACAAAGCGATCTTCTCCTTCAGTTCCTCCTCCAGCGGCTCATCTGCCCGCAGCACGATCACATCCGGTCTGACTCCCGCCACCTGCAATTCCTTCACGCTATGCTGGGTCGGCTTGGATTTGTGCTCACCGCTGCTTTTCAGATAAGGCACCAGCGTCACATGTACAAAGACGCAGCTGCCTGGCTGCAGCTCATAATAAACCTGACGGATCGCTTCGATAAACGGCTGGCTTTCGATATCCCCGACCGTTCCGCCAATCTCCGTGATCACCACATCGGCCTGACTGCGCTCTCCAACCGAATAGATAAATTTTTTGATCTCATTGGTAATATGCGGGATCACCTGGATCGTGCTGCCCAGATACTCCCCGCGCCGTTCCTTGTTCAGCACGTTCCAATAGATTCGGCCTGTTGTCAGATTGGAAAACTGGTTCAGATCCTCATCGATAAACCGTTCATAGTGTCCCAGATCCAGATCGGTCTCGGCCCCATCCTCGGTCACATACACTTCTCCATGCTGATACGGGCTCATCGTCCCCGGATCGATATTGATATACGGATCCAGCTTCTGCGCCACCACCTTCAGTCCACGCGCTTTTAAAAGACGGCCTAAGGAAGCCGCGGTAATTCCCTTACCCAAGCCGGAAACCACTCCGCCGGTCACAAATACATACTTCATCGTCTTTTCCTCCTCATCAAAAAAGGGGATAGAAAAACCTTCTATCTCCCATCATTTTCTTGTCTGGTTATGAAACCGTGCAGTCGTTTGCTGTCCTGTTTGAACATGCCGATGCCTCCTTCGTCTCATCCATTCCTGATTTAACGAGAGGAATTATAGCGCAGTTTTTTCTCACTTCAATAGGTTTTTATTGGAATTTTCCAATTTTTGAAAATAGTTTCTGAAATATTGTCAACAAGTTACTTGACAACATTTTCAGAAAAGATTAAACTACTTCCATAAATACTTTCCCGAGTATTTATAAAGAAAAATGTGTTTTAAATACCTTATCCTGTTTCTTCTTTTTCCCGTAAACACATTTTTCGAAAAGACCCTTTCCCGTGGGTCTTTTTATTTGCATTCAAAAAGCGCCGTTCTTGCGGCGCTTTCTTTATTCTCCCTGCATCTGCTCAAAAATATCCAGAACCGTTGCTTTATCCAAATAGCCTGGTGCATAGCCATAAAACTCCCCATCGGCCTGCACGAAGAAATTATTCGGATAAGCGCTGATTCCATAGGTCCGGAATACCTCCCCGTTTTCATCAAACAATACCGGAAACGTATAACCCATTTCATCGAGCCAAGCGATGATCTCTTCTTTGGACAGATCACTGCCGCCCGGCTGGATCACTCCCAGCAAAACCACTTCATCCTGTTCCTCATAAAGCTCCTGGATGTGCACCAGCTCGGCCTTGCAATAGCCGCACCAGGTCGCAAAAAAAGTCATCATCACCGGTTTTCCGGAATACTCGGAAAGCGTATGCGTACGCCCATACTGATCCTCTAACGTAAAGTCATACGGATTATCCGTATTTTCCTGCTGGGCCGTTTCCGACTGCACCGCCGAAACGCTGCGAAAGCCTTCATTCATCATGAAAATTCCCATGATCACCAGCAGGATCCCGCCCACTTTCACCATCGTCTCTAGCAGCTTCTGTTTGCTTCTAAGCAGCTTTAATGCCTGATTGGACAACAGCCCCAGCAGCAAAAATGGAATTAAGAACCCCGCCGCATAACAAAAGATCATGACCGTTCCCTGCATGCCGCCCGCTTGGGCCGCCAGCAGGATCACGCTGCTTAGCGCCGGACCAATGCAGGGAGTCCAGGCAAAGCTGAACAGAAAGCCCATCAGAAAAGCCGTCATTCCATTCATCTTCTGCACATTCAAGACCTTCGGCAGCCGATGCTCCCGCATCAGCCACGGGATCTGGATCACATTCAGCTGCAAAAGTCCCATCAAAACCACAAACACGCCGCCCAAGATCGTCAACTGCAGCTTCCAGCGGGCAAACAGGTTGGATGCACTCACCGCCGTCAAGGCCAGCACAAAGAAGGTCATCGTGATTCCCAGCACAAAAAACAGTGTATACCACAAGATCGAAGAACGCTTATAGCGGATCGTTCCATCCGGCGCCACCTGCTTGGCATTCTGGCTCAAATACCCGATATAAAGCGGAAGGATCGGCAGCACACAGGGGCTAAAGACCGAAAGAAATCCTTCCGAAAAAAGCAGAAATAATTTCATTGTCATCGCTCCTTAAAAAAGCACCGTCACCAGCACGATCGCTCCCAGCACGATCCGATAGACGCCAAAAATCTTAAAATTATGCCGGCGGATATAATCCATCAAAAAGCGGATCGCAATCACCGAAACCACAAACGCCACCAGCACACCGGTCAATACCGTAGCCCAGGCCAGCGAATTCATCACCACGTTCATTTTAATAATTTTCAATAGACTGGCTCCGGCCATGACCGGCACCGCCAGAAAAAATGAAAATTCTGCCGCCACTGTCCGGGAAGTTCCCAACAGCACCGCCCCCAAGATCGTCGCCCCGGAACGCGAGGTCCCCGGAATCAAAGCCAACGCCTGAAAACAGCCGATCAGCAAAGCCGTTTTATAATCCAGATCCTCAAAGGAGCGGATCGTCGGCCGCCGCCGCTGGCTTTCAATCACTAAAAACAGCACGCCATACACGATCAGCATCAGTGCGATTACTTCCGGTCCATGCAGATAGGCATCGATCACATCATCCAAAAGGATCCCGGCAACTCCCGCCGGAATGACTCCAACGATCACCTTGCCCCACAAATTCAGCGTTTCCTGTTTTTCCTGCGGATTCTTCCGCGAAGAAAACGGATTCAGCTTATGAAAATACAGGACCGCGACTGCCAGGATCGATCCAAACTGGATTACCACCATAAACATGTTCACAAAGCTCGTGTTCATCACCGGATCCTCAAAGACGCTCAGCTTCATCAGCTCATCTACCAGCAGCATATGACCGGTGCTGCTGATCGGCAGCCACTCCGTAATGCCCTGAACGATCCCCAGGATCACCGCTTTGACTATTTCCATCATTTTTATCACCTTCGCCATTATACCACATTCTATTCTTCTGTCCGCCCTAAAATGAAGAAACGCTCCGATCGGAGCGTTTTCTTTACATGTTTTTCAACAGATTCGACAGCCGCGGTACCAGCTGCTGTTTGCGGGAGATGATATCATGATCATAACCGCTGCTGGCATCAAAAACCGTAGCAATCAGCTCATTCATCAGATACGAAAGCGGTCCGCTATACACAAACATCGTTCCCTCGGCCATGACATGCGTAAACATCATGATCATCAGATCGATGCTCTTTTCCTCCTGCTCCTTCTGCAGGGTTTCCTTAAATCGCGGGATCAGCTTCTGGATGTCTTCCACATTGCGGTAATTGGTTTGTCCGATCGCGATCCGGTATTTTCCAATCTCATAATTCTTCAAGTCACGATTCAGGATCTGACTTGGCGTGGCATCCTTCAATGCCACCGATGCGCTCAGCATTTCCATGGCATAGCTGTTCAGATCGACCCCTGCCAGCGTTGCCAGCTCCTGAGCTGCCTGAATATCAAACGGCGTCGTCGTTTTGGATTTAAAATTCAATGTATCCGAAATGATCGCGCTCAGCATGATCCCAGCCATCGCCGGATCCGGCGTAATCCCATTTTCCTTATACAGCTGAGCAATAATGCTGCAGGTACAGCCGCAGCGCTGATTGCGGTAAAAGATCGGCTTGGTTGTTTCAATGTTGCCAATATGATGATGATCGATGATCTCCTCGACCTCGGCATCATCGATGTTGTTGATCGTCTGCATTTTCGAGCTGTGATCCACTAAGATAAATTTCTTCGGTTCATATTTCAGCAAATGATACCGGGAAACCGCTCCAACAATGTTGCCCTCTTCATCCAGCACCGGATAGCTGCGGTAGCGTGTGTTAGCGATCTTCTTGCTGATATCATCAACGTACTCGCTATCCTGATAGGTAATCACCGATTTGGTCATGATGCTGTCGATCGGGAACGATTCATTGATCACGCGGGCTACCTTCATCGTATCATTCGGCGTCTGAATGATCGCACACTCCATCTTTTTAGCGAATTTCAAGACCTCCGGGGTCACCTCATGGCCGCAGGTGATCACCAGGCACTTGGCTCCGGCCTCGATCAGCTTTTTCTGCTTACGGGAGTCATCCGAAAGGATACAGATGCTTCCACGAAAAGAAGCCAGATAATCCGCATCATTGTTCAAGGTCACAATAAAAATCTTGCCATTGTTACCAAAATGCTCCACCGGACAAACCACTTCTCCGCCAATTGTTTGCGCAATCGAATCCAACGAGGCCTTTCTCATCAGATCCTCCAGCTCCTCATCCAGCATCAGCCGGATCAGAGCCAAATTGGACGTGGAGACGATTCCGATCAGCTTTTGATGCTCATCCACCACAAACAGCGATTTATTCTTTAATACAAACAGCTTTTCCCAGGCTTCCTTCATCGAACATTTGGCACTGACGATCGTCGGCTTATCCATCTCGATATCCTTAAGCTGGCTGCGGGCATCCGTCAAAAGCAGCGGATTCATCAGATCAAACCGCTTTAAAACAAATTTGGTTTCTTCATTCAGCGGCCCCAGCCGGCAGGCCACCGCATCCATCCCCAATTTCTGCTTCAGATTGGCATACGCCAACGCAGAACAGATCGAATCTGTATCCGGATTTTTGTGACCGACCACATACACCTTTTCTTTCATGATCTCACCTGCTTCTTTTTGTTTCTCTTCTTTATCATCATACTTGATTCAAGGCTAAAATTCAAGGCATCTGCCGTCAAACCCAGATCCTTGAAAAAAAGAAGAAGCGAAATTTGCCGCTTCTTTTTCCATGTTTCTTTTATTTCGAAAAAACCAATGTTCCGCTTCCATCCATCCTGATCGTATGGTCAAAAAACGCCCGCAGCGCCTCGATCGCATAGCCGATATCGGCCGTTGCCCCTGTTTCAAATGTCGAGTGCATCGCCAGCTGAGCCAACCCTACATCCACGCTCGGTACGCTTACCTGAGATGCCGAAATATTTCCCAGCGTGCCGCCGCCCACCAGATCACTGCGGTTGCAGAAGGTCTGCGTCAAGACGCCGGCTTCTTTGCACAGGCTTTCAAAATACGCAGCACTAAATGCATCGGACGTATAGCTTTGCGCCGCGTTGAACTTGATCACGATTCCCTTGCCCGGCATCGGGCGGTTCAATTCATCCGCTTTCTCCGGATGATTCGGATGGACCGCATGGGCATTGTCACACGAGACCATCAAGGAACGCGCCAAAGCGGCAAAATAATCCTCTCCCTGGATTCCCAGCGCCAAGGCGATCCGCGTCAGACAATCCGCCAAAAACGTCGAAGCCGCCCCCTGCCGCGTCCGGCTGCCGACCTCTTCATTGTCGAAACAGCCAAACACGTTGATTGAGCGTTCGTTGGTGCTTTCTAAAAAGCCCTGTAGTGAAGCAAAGGCCATTTCCAGATCATCCAGCCGCGGGCCCGAGAAAAACTCTTTGTTTTCACCCCAGACGACACATTTTTGCGGATTATACAAATATCCGTCGACATAAACGAGCTCTTTTTGAAGACAGCCCAGACGCTTTGAAAGAAAGGCCTTAAAATCAAATTTTTCCGCATCCATCCCTATTAGTGGAAGCAGATCGATCTGTTTATTCCAGCTCATGCCCTCATTGGCCTGGCGATTCATATGGATCGCCACATTCGGGATCAGACAGCAAGGCTCTTTTAAGTCAAACAGCTGTTCTTTCAAGGTCGATCCGCACCGAATCATCGCCCGTCCGGCAATCGACAACGGCCGATCCAGCCAGGTACTGCACAGCATTCCTCCATAGCCTTCAGTATTCAGACGAACATAGCCGCCGCGATTCAATACGCTTTCCGGTTTGATCTTAAAACTGCACACATCGCTGTGACTGGCACAGATGTTATAAGTCAGCTCCTGGATCTCAGCTGGAAGCGTAAACGCAATCAGACTGGAATGATTGCGCGTCGTAAAGTATTTCCCTTGACGCTGAAGCGTCCATCTTTGATTTTCATGCAGCTCCATAAAGCCCTGCTGCAAAAGTCTGGTCCGAATCGTTTCCACGGTCTGAAACGCTGTCGGACTCTGTTCAATAAATTCTGCACATGCTTGTATCTTTTCCATTCTTATTTTCCTTTGGTCGTACTGCCAAATCCTCCATTTCTTACTTCTTCACAGGCATCCTCTTCGGTAATTCCAAAGGGCAGAAAAATGCCCTGTACGATTCCTTCGCCAGCTTGGATCTGGACGCTTTTTCCCTCCAGCGAATCATTGGTCAGCTTAATGAACAGATGCCCTTCATTGTCTGATCCATAATAATCACTATCAATGATCCCCACCGTGTTATTCAGCTGCAGACGGTACTTAAAGCCCAGTCCGGAACGAGGAAACAGGGCCAGTACCCAGCCCGGTTCGATTTTCACCCGCATCCCGGTCGGGATCTGGATGCTTTCCTGCGGGGCCAATGCAAAATCAAGCGGAGAGAAAAAATCATAGCCGGCCGATCCGCGGGTTGCCCGCTGCGGCTGCTTCAGGCCCTGATAAATGAGCACCGCTTGTTCCTCCTTCTCTTTTGGAAAGGCTTTGAGCCAGTCTTCGACAAAACGCTTTTGACTGACCTTTTCAAATCTCGCAATTCGCTTCATGTTCACCCTCACTTACCCGATCATTATAGCACAAACAAACAAAACGCGAAAAGTCAATGCAGTTGTCCCGGCTTTCCTTTCGTTTCAGACATAAGATAAGCCAGGGAAGCTTTTCCCAAAAGAAAGGAGGAACACAATGAATTCTACTTCACAGCACTGCTGCCTGTCGCTGATTCTGGCCATCCTGATTGGTGCCTTGGCCTTTTTGCTTAGCTCACAGGGACTGCTTAACGCTTCCGCTTTGCCGGCAATTTTCTTTGCCGCCATGGTGATCGGAGTGATTCTGATGATCGTGATCTACCGTTCGATGCTGCGGGCCGAAAAAACTCAGCTGACCCGTTCAGCGTATTGCTGCTGCGGCAACCTCAGCGTAATGGGCAGCGTCGGCCTCATCCTCAGCGCCCTGCTGAGCCTGGCTCTTCAAACCAGCCGTCTTCCGCTATTGATTCATCTTGGTCTGGGTTTGGTCTTTTTCTTTCTGGCACTGGCCTTACTAGGCCTCTGGTGTTTTTTAAATGCGCTCTATCGCTGCAGCTGCCACAAGGAATGTTAAAAAACGGGGGAATCTCCCCCGTTTTTATTGAAATTGTGAACGATACAGGGTAGCATACAAGCCTCCCTGATCCAGCAAGGACTGATGATTGCCCTGCTCCACGATCTCTCCATCCTGAACGACTAGGATCGTATCGGCATTCTGGATCGTTGACAGCCGATGTGCGATCACAAAGCAGGTCTTGCCCTCCATCAGCTTGCGCATCGCTTTCTGGATCTCAATTTCCGTTCGCGTATCGACATTGCTGGTCGCCTCATCCAGAATCAGCATCTTTGCATCCAACAGCATCGCCCTGGCAATCGTCAAAAGCTGCTTTTGGCCCTGCGAAATATTCAAGCCGTTTTCTGTCAGAAGCGTATCATATCCGTTCGGAAACCGCATGATCGTCTGATGGATATGCGCGGCTTTCGCGGCATTCATGACTTCCTCCAGGGTAGCATCTTTTTTGCCATAAGCCAGATTTTCAAATACCGTTCCTTGAAACAGCCAGGTATCCTGCAGCACCATCGCATACTGAGCACGGACACTGCGCCGCTTCAGCGCACGCAGATCATACCCATCCAGCTTCACTGCACCGGCATCCGGATCATAAAAACGCATCAGCAGATTGATCAGGGTCGTTTTTCCCGCTCCGGTCGGACCGACGATCGCAACCAGACTGCCTGGATCGGCATGCAGATTCAGATCATGGATGATCGTTTTTCCTGGAAGATAGCCAAAGGAAACATGCTCCACATCGACCTGGCCTTGACAAGACTCTAAATCCTTTGCCTCTGGAGCATCCTGCAGCTCCGGTGCCTCATCGATCAGCCGGAATACCCGCTCTGCAGCCGCCATCGAAGACTGCAGCTCACTGATGATGTTCGCTACCTCGTTGATCGGTCCGGAGAATTTCCGCGAATACAACACAAAGGAAGACAGTGTTCCCAATGTCAAAGCATCCGCCAGAAAAAGCAAGGAGCCAAACATGCTGATCAATGCCAGCGAAAGATTGTTGATAAAGCTGACCGAAGGACCCGTCATGCTGCCATAATAATCCGCATCATAATAGGCATCCACGGCCTCCAGGTTCTTTTGATCAAAACGGTCGATCATCGTCTTTTCCTGATGATACGCTTTGACCGTCTTCTGTCCGCCAATGATCTCCTCAACAAAGCCGTTCAGCTCTCCAAGCTTGCTGGAGCGCTTCGAAAACAGCGGCCGCAAGCGCGTCGTCATCACCTTAGTCAAAACGATCGAAAGCGGAACCGTAAACGCAAAAACCAGAACCAGGACCGGCGAGATCGCGATCATCATTGCCAAAGAACCAACGACCGTGATCACACTGGTCGCAATCTGCAGCAAATCATTGGAAAGCGAGGTATTCACCGTATCAATATCATAAGAGATCCGACTGACAATATCCCCCGCCTGATGCTGATCAAAATAGCCTACCGGCAGCTCCACCAATTTTTCAAAAACATCGCGCCGCATTTGATAAACGATCTTCTGAGAAAAACGGATCATCAAAACCGAAAGCAAATACGTCATGGCCGAGGAAGCGATATAAAACACCAGCATCAATCCGCAGTTCCAGAATACCAATTCAAAATTTACCTTACCAGCCTCAGTTCCGATCGCATCGATCGCTCTTCCTGAAAGCATTGGTCCCAGCAAGACCAGAAAGTTGCTGGCAAAGGTCAAAATCAGGCAGATCATCAACAATCCTTTCTGCTGCAAAAGATACTGACCCAGCCGCAGCATGACCTTACGGCGGTCCTGCGGTTTTTCAATTTTTCCCCGTGGTCCTTTAGGCATGCGCATTTCCTCCCATCTGACTTTCACTGATCTGCCGATACACTTCACAGCTCTTCAATAGCTCCTCATGGGTTCCTAAGCCGATCATCCGGCCTTCTTCCAAAACCAGGATCTTGTTGGCCTGCATGATCGAGCTGACCCGCTGAGCGATGATCACGGAGGTCAGATCGCTGTATTTTTCCTTTAGCTGCTTCCGTAAACGTGCATCCGTACGATAATCCAAGGCACTGCTGGAATCATCAAGAATCAAAATTTTCGGATGATCCGCCAATGCCCGTGCCACCAGCAGACGCTGCTTCTGGCCGCCGCTGATATTGGTTCCACGGGCAGTCACAAGATGCTCCAGACCATCATCCAAGGAATCAATGAACTCTCCGGCCTGTGCTGCCGCTGCTGCTCGTTCGATCTGATCCAGGCTCAGCTCCCGTCCAAAATCAATATTTTCATGGATCGTTTCCGCCACCAGAAAATCATTCTGGAACACCACACCGAACATCGTATGCAGCTCTTCAGGCGGAATCGATTGTACCGGCCGTCCATCGATCCGGATCTCTCCCTGATCCACATCATACAGCCGCATCAGCAGCGAGACGATCGTGCTCTTTCCGCTTCCGGTCGCACCGATGATGCCCAGGGTTTCCCCATGCTCCAAAGAAAAATGGATGTCCTCCAGGTTGTATTCCTTTTTCTGATAGGAGAAGCTGACATGATCGAACACCAGATGAGCCGATTCTTCTTTTCGCGGCCGTTCTTCAAGCAGCAGATCCTCAGGCGTCATCAGCACTTCGCTGATCCGGTCCGCGGATGCACTGCCTTTGGAAAGCATCACGAACATCCGTGTGATCGAAAGCATCGCATTTAAAATAATCGTAAAATAGGAAAGAAACGCAATGATCTTTCCCGGTTGGCTCAGCCCGGCATTGACCCGCCAGGCTCCCACCAATATGACCCCGGTCAAGCCGCAGTTTAGAAACAGGTTCATCATCGGATTGGTCAAAGCCATCGTGATTCCAGCTCGTTTTTCCAGCCGTACGACCTCTTCATTGCCCTGATGAAACCGTTCTTTTTCATAGTCCGTTTTGGAAAGAGCCTTGATTACCCGAATCCCGGCAATATTTTCCCGAACGATACGAACCATGTGGTCCGTTCCCTTTTGCAGGGCCGTATACATCGGGATTCCCTTCCGGCTCACACTGTAAACCAAGATCGCAATAAACGGGAGCGTCAAAATCAGCACCAAGGACAGCACCGGTTCCAGCGTCAGGGTAATGATGATTCCACCCAAAAGAAGAATTGGCGCCCGAATTCCCATCCGCTGCATCATCGAGATCATCCGATGCACATTGTAGGTATCCGACGTTAACCGCAGCTCCAAAGAAGGCAGCGTGAATTCATCGATCTGTTTGCTGGAAAGCATCATGATCCGGCTAAACAGATCATGCCGCACCCTCTCGGTCGTATTACGGGCAACCCAGGAAGCCATTTGATTGGCCACGATGTTGGTCACCAGGGAAATCACGGCACAGCCCAGCATGATCCCGCCCCACAGAAAAATCAGCTTTTTTTCTTTTAACGGAACGATCTCATCGATCATATAGGACAAGATCCATGGCAGCAAAAGATCCATGATTGCCCCGCAGAACTTGATCAAAAGGCCCAGCGTCATACGTCCAAAATAAGGCCGGATATACCCCACGATCTGTTTCATAGCGAACTCTCCTTCGGCGCTGTCAGCTGCTTCGCTTTCTTTGCCATCTTCGGCAGGACCTGCTCTAACAAAGCTTGTTCTTCCTCGCTTAGCTCCTCTACCAAAAGCGCATTCCACCGCGTCATCAGCTCAACGACCTGCGGATACAGCGCCTGCGCTTTTTCCGTTGGATAAACCTCCATCATACGTTTATCCTGAGCGCTAATCTGACGGCGAATCATCCCGGCATTCTCCAAGGCCGAAAGCTGACGGGCCACATTCGATTTGTTGACTGAAATCCGCTGGGCCAGTTTTTCCTGTGAGATTCCCGGATCCCGGCAGATCTGAAAGATATAGACATGCTGGATCCCGCTGAGCCCTTCCTCGCTCAGCTTATCCACCCGCCACAAATTAGCGCAGCGATGGATTCGGCTGATATATTTCATCAATCCTTCCATCTTGTTCCCCCTTCTCTTATTCGTTGCGCATGCAACTATTTAAAGTTTAGCACAAAATTTTCAAAAAGAAAACAGGGAATCCCAATTCCCTGTTTATAAATTGCGAATGCGATGGAAATAGCGATCCACCAGCGCCTCATTGTGTTCACTGGCCCCTTCATCCATAAACGCAATATGTCCATTGTAATACACATCCGGATCGACCCCGCGCTCCACCAGGATTTCCACCATCTGCGTCAGGATCATGTTTTGAAGTAAGACCATCGGGATCGTGCTGGAAGAACCCACCTTCATTCCAAAGCCTTCGATTTCCGTCAGCGCATCTCCAATCGGAGTGCAATTATCCAAAACGATGTCCGCCACATCCTTTAGCTTCACATTATCCCGATGCTTGGTTGTCAAATAATTTCCATATTCTACCGCCGTGATCCCAATCACCGGGATGCCCTTTTCCTTTGCCCGGATTGCCGCATCCACCGGAGCGATGTTGTTGCCTGAATTGGAAACCACGATCAGGACATCATTCGGCGTGATCCGATGATAATCGACGATATGCCGTCCGATTTCATAGGTATTTTCCAACAGATAGCTTTTCGTCACTTCAAAGCTTCCTGTCAGGCTCGGCTCCAGCAAGGCATAATAATTGGCTGGCGTCGCTGCCCGCCAAAAAGCATCCTCGATCACCAGATGAGAATGACCTGTACCAAAGCCATAGATCAGCCCGCCTCGCGCAGTCACATCCGCCAGTAGCGTCGCTGCTGCCATGATGTTTTCACCCTGCGTCTGATGGAGGTGTTCCATGATCTCCATCATTCCTTTGAAATATCGTTCATACGCCTTCATAAGCTCCTCCTATCTTTCTTCTTCCAGAATGACCGCGATCCCGTCATGATCATTGTCCGCCGTGATCCGATCAGCAGCCGCTTTGACCGTTTCCATGGCATTTCCCATCGCAACAAAAGTCCCGCAGCCAAGCATCGAAAGATCATTTTCGCCATCTCCAAAAATGATCGTCTCAGCTTTTTCAATTCCCAGCTTCTGCTGCAAAATCCGAAGCGCTTCTCCTTTGCTGGCCCCGATCTCAGAAATTTCGATCCATTGCGGCGACGTCCGTACACAGTGATATCGATCAGCCAGCTGATGAAGCGCCAAGAACACCGGTTCCAAAGCCTGGGCCGTATGACATACCGTCACTTTATTAACCGGCTCCTGAATCTCCTCCTTGCTTTGGATGCTCACGATCCGGCTGTACCCCCGTCGCTGATCACTGACGAGTCCAAAAACACCGCCGGTCCATGGCACCTCTGCTGGAATCTGATGTTCCTTTCGGTATTGAGTCTTTAAAGGAATCAGGCTGGCCGGGATATAATCAAAGATCGTCGCATCCTGGACCCCCATGATTTCTACCTCCCAAGGCAGAAGAAAGTCAAACAGCTCATGCACTGCCTCAACCGACAGCTGATGCAGCACGGTTGTCGTTTTCGTTGCGCATTCGGTCAGCGCCGCGCCATTGACCCCAATGAACCAGCCGCCATAGCGGTCCATCTGCAATTCCTCACCAAAACCCTGCAGCGTTTTCCAGCTGCGCCCTGAAGCCAGCACCACCACCGCACCTTGCTGCTGGATCCAAAGCAGAGCTTGCCGGGTCCGCTCTGAGATTGTTCCCTGACGATTCAACAGAGTTCCATCCATGTCCATAATGACTAATTTATTCTTCATTTTCCCATCCTCTTTGGTTTTATTATAGCAGTTTTCCCGTGTTTTTCGAAAAAAAAGAAAGCGCTTCCGCACCAAAACATGAAGCATGCTATAATAGCTTCAGAATACAGGAGGAAAATCTCATGGAACGTCGATTTATCATCCTGACCCAAAAAGGTCAAGCCGAATGCCGCCGTGAGCCCTTTGCGTGGGACGCGAAATCATTAAAACCCAATGAAGCTGTGATCCAGACCTCGCTTTCGCTCATCAGCGCAGGAACTGAGCTTTCCCGTGTTTACGCAATCAAACAAGGATTTCAGTATCCGGTTTATCCCGGCTACACTTCGATCGGAACGGTGCTGGCCAAAGGATCGAAGCTCAGCGGTATCGAAGTCAACGACCGTGTCTTTTATGCCGGTCCGCATGCTTCCATCAATCGGATTGCCCATCAGGGCACGACCCAGGGAGCCAAGATCATGAAAATCGATCCGCGCCTTAGCGATAAGCAGGCCTGTTTGATCCAAATGGGCCTGATTGCGATGAATGCCGTCACGGCTTGTACCGGCAAGCTCACTGATACTGTTTGCGTCTATGGGCTGGGCGCGATCGGATTGATTGCCGCGCTACTGCTGCAAAAGGAAGGCATGCGGGTGCTGGCCTTGGATCCGGTTGCCTTCCGCTGCCGGCAAGCTGAAAAGCTTGGGCTCAAGGAAACCTTTGATGGTCCTGCCAATCAACAAGGTCAGTGGGTCAAAGAAAAGACCCAAGGCCGCGGAGCCGATATCAGCGTAGACGCCTCCGGAATCTCCTCTGTCATCGTTGAGGCCATCGACGCCGCCGCCCGCCATGGTCAGATCATTTTGCTCGGTTCTCCGCGAGCTCCTTATACCGCAGACATCACCCCACTTCTCAATGCCATCCACATGAAGATGCTAACTGTAAACGGCGCCTTCAACGAGCTCAATCCTTTTTCCACAACCGAAGGGACCCGCCGCAGCGTCCTGCGCGATTTTGAAACCGTGCAGCGTTTGATTCTGGACAATACGCTGGATGCCGAAAAGCTGATCAGCCAGATCATCGCTCCAGATCAGATCATGGAAGCCTACCATGGACTCATGTATGAAAAAGATCGCTGGCTTAGTGTAGCCATCGACTGGAGCCGATAAAAAAGGGGAAGATCCCCTTTTTTCAGGAAACCTTCGCCCCCGCCGCTGCAGCTCTTTTAAATATCTTTAATTCTGTTTTAAGCCGCAATGCGGCTTTTTTACTTGTTTTCTTCAGTACCAGGCTCTAATAAGCTCCAGTCCTGGATCACGCCATTTAGATCGTACTGCAAACACTGCAAGGCATACTGCAAGTCAGAAATCTCGCTCGTGCTGCATTCTCCTGCCAAAACGCTTTGCGCCGCAAGGTCATAGCGACAGCTTCCCACGGTACCGATGTTGGTCTTCCAATCCACCAGAAATTGCTTTTCATCATATTCATAAATATACTTTCCAGCATTGAAATCAAAATAATAAAATTCTCCATCGCCATAATCCTGCCGGTAAATTCCTTCTTCCAGCAGCTGATAGCCTTCCTGCTTTATTAGCCAGCTCAATAGCTCCTCATGAGTTGAAACCGGATAGGAATTCAGCCTTTCCATAAACTGCGTCCCCTCCAATTCCTCTATGACCGTCTTGTCAAAATCACGATACCGATAATGATCACGCAAAACGCTCAAATATTGAAAATCCGGATCAGATGGATCGCTCTCTTCCACATTCAGCTCGATCTGTGCTTCACACAAATACCCCTCTTCATCGATCACAAAAAAGATCGTTCCAGCCGTGATCAAAGCTTCCTCCGCAACGCTTTGCCTTTCTTCGGCCATGGCTTTTAGCGCTGCCGAGCTCAAGGTCAGGGTCATACGAAGCCGGCCCTCTTTGTTCTCGCTTTTGATTGATTCTACATCTTCCAATGCAGGGACCGCTACGATAAAATCACCATAATTTTCCCGAACAGCACTCAAATAATCCGTTTCCTCGATCGTCAAAAAATCGCTGCCCTGCTCATCGATCAGATAAAGAGTTCCCTCCATCAGCCAGGTCTGCAGCTCATAATCCTGATCATCAAACGACCCGCTTAAAGCCAGATGATACCAGTTTTCTTCCTCTACCGTTTCTCTTTCTCCTTGAACCTGCTGTACGATCTTCAGCACTTCTGTCATTTCCTCTTCCTTTTGCCAGATGCTTAGCTGCAGCGTATGCTCGGTTTCTATCTTCAACGAGGAAGCCGACCACGTTTTTTCCAGTGCCGCGATCAGCGTTTCCATCTGCTTCTTTTTGCTGGAGGTACAGCCTGAGCTCATCAATAAAAGTCCAAAGACCAAAGCCAGTTTTTTCCAATTTTTCATTTCTAATGCGCTCCTGTTTTTTTATTTCCGGGGAAATGATTACCCTTTCTGTTTCATCGGCCTGTTTTCCCTTTCGGATGCTTTTTTATTGTACACAAAATAAAAAAGCACCGCAATCGCACCAGATAAAAAAAGAAAGCTCCCCTGATCTCAAGGGAGCTATTCCTTCAGCATCGTATAAATTGCCAGACATAGAATTCCGCTGATTCCCACAGCGATATACACCAAATTTTCCAGCAGACTTCCATTCCCCAGCAAAAAGGAAACCAGATTGAAACGAAACAGTCCAATCAAGCCCCAGTTGATGGCACCCACGATCGTCAGCGCCAGGGCAATGCCAATGAGTGTTTTCATGCTTAAGCCTCCTGCATTTAGTTTTCCCGGATTCCCTCCGCTTATTCTTCAAAAAACAGGGATTCCTGAATTTCCAGCTCTATCAGATTCGAAAAAGAAAATAGCTGATCCTCCAGCGTCAGGGTTCTTCTGGAAAAATCTACTTTTTTAATCCTTCCCTCCCTGTTCTGGATTGTTCCCTCCTGATACACCGCCAAAGCAACGCTCATTCCTGGCTTCAGCTGCTGCAGCGCCGCCGCGATCTGCTCCTGCTGTTCTTCCGATAAGATCGGGCGTTCTTCCCAGATTTTCTCCTGATTTCGAATCAATTCTAAATATCCGCGCAAAGCGGCAAAAGGCAGAAACTGCCGTGCTCGTTCATTCCCCATTGTGTCCTCCAATCAGCAGGTTCCGTTTACGGGCCGTCGCTTTTTCCTGCAGGCTCATCCCCCGCAAAACGGCATTTTTTCCGTACCGTTTTTTCAGCTGCGAAACCGCCAGCTGGATTCGCTGTTCTTCTTCCTGTTTTTGAGCATCATGAAACAGATCCAGCTGACAGGCTCCCTGGCTCACCACCCGATCCAGACTGATCGTGATCCGCTTAACAAAAGCTCGGGGCTCAATAGATTTCCAATATATCCACTCAAATGCTCTTTTCAACTCAGCGTAGGAATTGCACAGCGTATCTAGCCGGCAGCTTTTATGCAGCGGTGGTAGCGCTTCTTCCGCATAGCCGACAAACAGTCCAATTGCTTTGCAAAGCAGTCCTTTCTCCACTAGCTCCAACGTCAAACTATCCAGCATTTCTTTCAAAACTAAAAAAGCATTTTCAGCGCTGTAAGGCTCCACTAGGATCTGACCAGAGGAAAGTGAACGGCTTTTAGCCACATACTCATGGATCTGCCGGATCGTACACGGTTCTCGGCCATGCGCATGATCGATCAAGAACTCCCCATTTGCCCCCAGCTCCCGCAGCAGCACCTTCTCATCGAAATGAGCCACCGCATACAGATCTTCCAATCCATATTTTTTCAAGCGTGCCGCAATTCCCTGACCGATGTTCCAGATATCAGTGATCGGCCGATGATGCCAGATCGTTTCTTTAAAAAGCGCTTCATCCAGCCATCCCATCTGATCCTGGCTCTGCTTTGCCGTAATATCCAAAGCTACCTTAGCCAGAAACAAATTGGTCCCCAACCCAGCCGCCGCCTCGATCCCCGTTTGTTTTCGAACCTCTTCCATCATTGTTTGCGCCAATTGACGCGGCGTCATTCCATACCATTTCAAATAAGGAGTAAAATCAAAAAAACATTCATCGATCGAATACACATGAATGTCTTCCCGATCGATATATTTCAAGTAAATTCCATAGATTTCCGCTGATTTCTCCATATAGCGTTTCATATGCGGCTTTACGATCCGATAGTCAATCGATCGGGGAATCTGAAACAGCCTTCCGCGGCTGGGAATCCCTAGTTTTTTTAGTGCCGGGGTCACTGCCAATGTAATCGCTCCTGGTCCCCTTTCAGGGTCGGCCACCACCAGTCGCTCAACAAACGGATCCAATCCCAGATCCGCACATTCTACCGAGGCAAAAAAGCTTTTCAAATCAATGCATGCATAGATCCTCGATTCCATTGCCTTGCCTCCTTTTTTCTTTCTGAACACCTCTATTATACTCTAAACAAGGCAAATCGACATTCTTAATTTTCAAGTAATTTTTTTCCATCATCAAAAAAAGATAGAACCTTCTTCCCTATCTTTTCTTCTTGTTCATTAAAAACTTCGGCTGAATCAAAAAAACCGCATCCAATGCGGTCAATCAATCTGATGGAGCGGATGATGAGAATCGAACTCACGTAGTCAGCTTGGAAGGCTGAAGTTCTACCATTGAACTACATCCGCATACAAAAAATGGCGGTCCGGACGGGACTTGAACCCGCGATCTCCTCCGTGACAGGGAGGCATGTTAACCACTACACCACCGGACCAGATTAAAGAAATGGCGAAGAAGGAGGGATTTGAACCCTCGCGCCGCTTAACACGACCTATGCCCTTAGCAGGGGCACCTCTTCAGCCTCTTGAGTACTTCTTCAGCGCCTTCATATAATACCATAGGCTTTTTGACTTGGCAAGCCCAAAATTGAATTTTTTCGCTTTTACCAAAATCAGGCACACCTCTTAGGAAGTGTGCCCCTCTTTACGAATCAATCCCAGACTGACCCGAATCGCTTCATCGATTTGTGCCAGCGTTTCCTGATCCAGGCTGCAGATCCATTGCCCAAGCCGCTGCTTGTCGATCGTTCTAAGCTGTTCCAGCAAAATCATCGAAGTCCTTTCCAACGAGCTGGAAGGAATCATGACATGGGTAGGAATGGGAGGTTTGGACAGTTTCGTTGAGATAGGAGCGACGATCAGTGTTCTAGAAAAACGATTGCCTTTGTCATTTTGGACCACGACCACCGGCCGTACTCCTCCCTGTTCGCTTCCTACGGAGCCATGCAGATCTGCATAGTAAATATCTCCGCGTTTGATCATCATTATTTCATCACAGAAACCTGCATGCTTTCCACCACTTGCAGCATTTCATTGACCGACAGATCCTGAGAATAGACTGAGGTTTCCATCTGACTGTTGATCACAGTCAGCTTGTTGCCATTATAATATCCGATCACGCCCAATCCTTCCACCAGCTCTCCATCGATTTCCTGTACGGAAAGGTCACTGTTCTGACTGACCTCTTTCTGGATCACAGTAAATTCTTTCCCTCCGCTGAACTCCAGAATATGGCTTGTTTCCCCATCAGTCGTGCTGACGGTCGACGAGGTCAGCTTGGAATCAAATACCGCCATCGGATAAAGCGGCAGATCGATCAGCCCGGTATACGCACTGGTCGGTGTCTCAATGCTGGTTTTTGGCGTATCAAAGGTTCCCGCCTCAAAGGCTTCATTATAGCTCACCGAGGTAAAATCCATCTGCAATTCAATCTGTCCATCACCATTATAGGCAATCAAGCTCTGCGGTTTAAGATCCTTGGTCATCCGGATCTCCTGTTTGATCAAGGTCGTCGCGCTTGGATAACTGGCTGGGGCCGTAATCAAATATCCGCCGCTTTCTTTGCTGATCTCACATTCCCCCTGAATGATCTCCAGCATCGTCTGCAAAAGATATGGCTTCGGACTGTTCATCGGCCATTCTCCTTGAAACTTGAAAACCTGATTCAAAGAAGGGGTTATCACAAAGACTCCCTCCGCATTTTTCAGGATGATCTGCTCCTGATTCAGGCTTTTATCCAGCATGCTGACCTTAAAATATTCCTGATCCCCTTCTTTCATCCAGGATGATGTAATCAGGTAATTTTTGAAATCCTCCTGGTTAGTGATCTCCATGTTGCCTTCCAATCGGTAACTGGTCAGATCTTCCTCCAGTTTCCCGACCTTTTTCTCTAATGAATCCGGTTTAAACAACAGATAGAGGACAAACAGAGCAGCGACGACACCAATGCCAATCGCTATTTTTTTCTTCATAACTTCACCTTTCCTTCTGTTAGTAAAGTTATGATTGGCCGCTTCATTTCATGCATAGAATAAAACGAAAAGGAGGAATCGCATGAAATTGTTAAAACAATCGGCCCTTTTGCTTAGCTGGATCGCCTGCCTGAATTACGGGATCCTGGGAGTTTTTGACTTTGACGTGCTTCAGCATGCCCTGATCAACTTTCCTGTATTGCATCGGATCCTGTATTTTTTTATCGGACTTGCGGCCTTTATCAATCTGCTCGAAAAAAAAGAAAAGTAGAGCATGCTCTACTCCACAATATACCCTGCTTGAATCAAAGCAATCTTAGCCGCATGAACGACATCATTGCTTCCTTCGATTACGATCGCCTTACGCTCCAAGGCAATCGAATATTCTACCCGCGTTTCATTTAAGCTTTCTCGAATCGCTTCCACATCTTTTTCAGAAGTTAAATTACGAACAAAAATAATGGACTTCATATGATCACTCCTTGTGCTGTTATTATACTCAATTCCCCTCTTTTTTAGCAACTACTTTTGTTCCCGCCTGATTTTTAAAAGTGGACGCAACCGTAAACGCAATCTGTCTCTTTTGCGCCAGCTTCACGCTTTCCGGCATCATCACCTTGGCACCCGCCAGCACCAATTCAAGACAAGCCTCATAATCCAATGTCGTAAACCGCTTGGCCTGGGCATTTTTCTTCGGATCCTCCTCATAGATCCCATCCACGTCCGTATAGATCGTCACTTCCTTGAGCTGCAAGGCTTCCGCCATCAAGATCGCCGTTTGATCGCTGCCGCCCCGTCCCAGGGTCGTCAGATGACCTTTGCTATTTAAGCCAATAAACCCCGGCACCAGCACGACCTCATGGTCTTTCAGATAATAGCGGATCCATGAGGGATTGAGCTGAAGGACCTGAGCATTCTGGTAACTGTCATCAGTCAAAATCCCAATTTCTGTCGGGGTACAGGCATGCGCTCGAATTCCTGCCTGACGGCACTGATTTTCAAAAACCAGACTGCTTAAAATCTCCCCTTGTGCCAATAACCGGTCCTTTTGTCTTGGTTCAAGAAATTGTGAAAATGACAGCAGGGATGCAGTCGAATAGGGATCATTTTGCCTTCCCATCGCCGAAATCACCGCGACCACCTGGTGATTTTGATCCAATTCCTGTTGAATTTTACCAATTGCATAGCAGCGGTGTTCAAAGGTATCCACCGACGTCCCGCCAAATTTCATGATCCGCAGCATCTTCTCACCTCATTGTCAGACTATGCGGCCGACTTTGAGTCTGCTGGGCAAAGATCCAAAAAAAGACCGGTTATCCCGGTCTTTATGAATTTATTCTGCCGCTTCCAATGCGATTTTCATCATGTTGGTAAAACTGAGCTGTCTTTCCTCTGCCGTGGTCTCCTCATTCGTTACAAAGCTGTCTGAGATCGTCAGCAGACAGGCCGCCTTTTTCCCCAGCACCTTCGCATTGGCAAACAACGCAAAGCTCTCCATTTCTACCGCTTTGCAGCCATGCTTTTCAACCAGCTCCTGGATGTATTCCTGGCCGCCCTGACGATAGAAAACATCCGAGCTATGGATGCAGCTTTCATGCAGCGGAATATTCAGCGCAGCAGCTGCTTTGCGGATGCGCTCATTCAATGCGGCCGAAGGCTCAATATGATCCCCTTCAAAACCGGACTG
Source organism: uncultured Erysipelotrichaceae bacterium (assembly GCA_944327135.1). Lineage (GTDB taxonomy): Bacteria > Bacillota_I > Bacilli_A > Erysipelotrichales > Erysipelotrichaceae > CALVGQ01. Next base: position 25,407 of record CALVGQ010000076.1, read on the forward strand.
TGTCTTGGCATAGCTGGATTCGCTGTAAGCACTGGTCGCCAGCACGACATCGTAGATTTTCAAGTCAGCACTATATGCTCCCGCTGAACCAATACGGATGATATTTTCGACATCATACAAATTATACAGTTCATAGGAATAAATTCCGATGCTTGGCATTCCCATGCCTGATCCCATGACAGAAATAGGTTTGCCTTGATAAGTGCCAGTAAAGCCAAACATATTTCTAACCGAATTGAACTGAACCGGATTCTCTAAAAACGTTTCCGCGATAAATTTCGCTCTAAGCGGATCGCCCGGCATCAAAACCGTTTTGGCGATTTGACCTTTTTCTGCAGTGTTATGTGGTGTTGCCATCATGCTTCCTCCTTTTTTACCCGAATTTATTATATCACACGGACTCTTCGAAAATAAAGTCCGGCTTTTCTTTCCCAAAAAAACGAGGATAGGCACTTCCTCGTTTTGGATTTAACCGCGATAATTAGCTAGGATATTGGTTTCAAAAGAAGTAATCATCTTCTCCCGCCGCCGCTGACGATCAATCGCCTGATCGATCAGCCGGTCAATCAGCTGAGTAAAATCGACCTGTTCTTCCTGCCATAAATAGAAAGCCAAAGAACCCGGGATCGTATTGATCTCGTTGACATAGATCTCTTTGGTCTGATCGTCCATCATAAAATCGATCCGGCACACCCCGCTGGCGCCCAGCACTTCAAACGTCTTTTTGGCCAGCTGCTGGATCTTCTGCGTTTCCGCCTCTTCAATCGGTGCAGGAACGATGCGGGCCGCACTGGCCATTCCCGCGGATTTGGCTGCGCCCTTCGCACTGCCGGCTCCCTTCATCGCACCCTTGACACCTTTAGCCGACTTGCCTCCTTGGCCAAGATATTTTTTTTCATAATCCAAGATTTCATGCGAGCCTTTGCCGACCTCTTCCAAAACGCTTGTCTGACAGTCAAAAACGGTTCCCAGCACCGAGCAGTTGATTTCCCTTAGATTCGCTACCATTTTTTCAACAACGATCTTGTTGTCATATTGGGCAGCATCCTGTACCGCTTCTAACAGTTCTGCCTCCTCGTGGGCAATCGCAATGCCCACGCTGGAGCCAAGACAAGCCGGTTTGATTACGACCGGATAGCCCAGCGCTCGGATCTCAGCCTTGATCTCTTCCATCCGCGATTCAAACTGGTGCGCATAAAACCAGGTCCATGGACAAACCGGCAGATGACTGTCACATAAAATGTGTTTCATGACGACCTTGTCCTGCCCGCAGGCTGCCGCAATCCCATCACAGCCGGCATAAGGCAGATTCAGCATTTCCAAAAATCCTTGAATCGTCCCATCTTCTCCGTTGGTTCCATGCATCACCGGGATAGCCAGATCGATCGCTCCTAACGGCTTAAAAAACAGCTTGCGCTCAATCGGCTCAATTGTCACCGTATTTCCTTTTTTTACCAAAGAGACCGCTACTGCATTTTTCTTCACTTCCTCCATGCTGGAAAATTCCTGAGCCGTCGGGATATGATCGAAATAATAAAAGTCTCTATCTTTAGAAATATATAACGGGATGGCCTGCGCCCGCTCCTCATCACAGGCATTCATCGCCTGGATCGCTGAAATGATGCTGACCTCATGCTCCACCGAATCGCCGCCAAATAAAAAACCTACTCTTAATTTCATACCTTCCACTCCTTGATCTTTACCATTATACTTCAAAGGCCTGCAAAGTACCACCGGCTTGTTGTTTTTTGGCCTTTTTCGTTGTACTATTGAAGCGTTAAAAGGAGTGAATGCCTTGAAAATAGACAAACGGACACTCAAACTCATCAAGCCTTGGGCGATTCTGGCAGTTTTCTGTACTTTTCTGATCTATCTTTTGATGCATATTACAGAAATCACCCAATTTTTTACCAGTATTCTACATCTTTGCATCTCTTTGTTCTACGCGATCGGCATTGCCTATGTGCTGAATATTCCGATGAGCCTTTTTGAACGTCAGCTGAAAAAATGGATCAAACCGGGCAGCTGGTTATCCAAACGAATCCGCGCCATTTCTATTTTTCTAACCGTGATCCTGGCCCTGCTGATCATCAGCATCCTCTTAAGCATCATTATTCCACAGCTGGTTTCCAGTGCGATCATGTTAACCAATAACCTGGTTTCTTATGTTCAAAACATCATCAATTTCCTCAATGATATCTTCACCCGGATCAATCTGGACAAGGCTCTGATCGATTTTGATCCGCAGACATTGAACACCTATATCGAATCACTGACCTCAAACTGGGAAACGATGCTGAAAACTGCCTCCAACTGGGTAGGAGATGCCAGCCAGATGCTGGTCAAAAATGCCATGGCGCTCACCGTAGAGCTTGGCAACTGGTTCATGGGCTTCATGCTTAGTCTGTACATGCTTGCCAGCAAAGAAACCTTTCTTTGTCAGCTGCGCAAGATCATCGCGGCCATTTTCCCTTATCGTATGACCGAAAAGATCTTCGCAATCAGCGCCCGGGCGAATGACATCTTCTGCAGCTTCATTTCCGGTCAGCTGGTGGAAGCCTGCATCTTAGGCGGACTGATCTACAGCGGCATGCGGCTTTTCGGACTGGGGGAGAACTTTGAAATCCTGATCAGTGTCGTTGTCGCCATCACCAGCATCATTCCGATGTTCGGCGCCATGTTCGCAATGGCCTTTGGCTTTATTTTGATCCTGGCAACCAATCCGATCGAAGCCCTGTTGTTTGTGATCTTTTTTCAGACCGTCCAGCAGATCGAAGGAAATCTGATCTATCCGCATGTCGTCGGAAAATCAGTCGGTCTGCCAGCGATCTGGGTTTTGCTTTCTATCGTTGTTTTTGGCGGACTCTTCGGATTGCTCGGTATGCTGATCGCAGTACCCACGACCGCACTTTTATACAGTCTTCTGCGGGATCTGGTCAACTGGCGTCTGGAAACCAAAAAGATTCATGTCACAACCACCTGTTTAGAAGGGCAAGAGGAAGAATCGGAAGAATGATCCGCTTTATCCAAATCGCTTAAAAGATCTTCATCTTTCATAAAAATAGTCCTTACAGCACAAGATCAAATCGCAGCTCAAAGCCAGTCAAGCTGGCTTTTTTTATACTATTATTTCAAAGCAGCAAAGCTGACATCCTCTTTTCCAGCAGCGAAACGTTGCAATAGTACTATGTCTTGCCCTTGATTGCTTTCGCTCATTTTCCACTGCTTGCTCTTCCTTCATTCCGTTAACACTGCCTGAAATAACTTGTCACGCATTTCTGCCTTGGCGTTATGCTTTCAGCCGTATTGGAATGATTTTTATATCAATATGCCAATCGCTCGTTTACGAAATTATTAAGCAAGAAGCTTGTAAAGAAGCAAAAAAACCTCCAGATACTGGAGGTTTTTACAGAAAAGTTTTACGCTGAAACCTTATTTGTTCGCCGCTGCGTTTGCACCAGCAATCCGGCCAAAGACCATGATATCGGCGATCGCGCAGGATCCCAAACGGTTGGTTCCATGAATACCGCCGGTGACCTCACCTGCAGCATACAGATTGTCGATCACATTGCCCTCAGTATCAATGACCTGAGCTTCTGTGTTGATCTGAACACCACCCATTGTATGGTGAACTGCCGGGGTCGCTACAACGATGTAATATGGAGCTGTTTCAATCTTGCCATTCAGCGAGCCGCGTCCGAATTCCTCATCGACACCGCTTTCAACATAGCTGTTGTAGTTGTTGACCGTCTCTTCCAAAGCAGCTGCATCGATACCAAAGAATTCTGCTGCTTCCTGCAGCGTATCCGCTTTAACCAGCTGATTCATCGCAAACATGTATTCCACTTCACCGCCATGGTTTTCTTCGATCTTGTCAGAAGCCCAAGCAGTGCTGTCAATCAGTTCATAACAAACCTGACCTGTCTGCTCCAGGATCGCATTGGACATTACATCACGGGTATCCAGCTCAGAAACGAACCGTTTGCCTTCTTTGTTGACAATGATCGAATGACCATACAGACGAGCATCATCGATATACAGAAGACCACCTGAAATCGGATCACAATATGGATAGGTCTGGATGTATTCCATATCTACCAGATTAGCACCGACTGCTTCAGCCATCACGATACCATCTCCGGTTGAACCAACAGAATCTGTAGACTTGTATCCTTCACCATATGCTGGATTGTATTTTTCACGCATTTCAACAGACGAGCCAAATCCACCAGTAGCCAAAATTACACCGTTATTCGCATGCAGGGTCAGCGTGTCTCCATTGCCCTCTGTATTGGCACCGGAAACTCCCACAGCCTTGCCTTCTTCCATCAGGATCGATTCGGCCTTGGTATCATAATAGAAGACAACTCCCAGCTCTTCCGCTTTTGTTCTAAGCTTCATCATGACTTCTTCGCCAGTTGCTCCTACTGGAACCAGTGAACGGGTAATGGAGTGTCCGCCAAAATGCATCAGTTCATCTTCCCATTCTACCTGAATGTCATCTCTTAACCATTCAGCTGCATCCAAAGCATTGTTTGCCAGCGTCGTTACCAGATCTACATCAGCAATGTTGCCGCCGCCAACCAGCATATCCTCGATCAGCTGTTCAGGACTGTCTTCGCCCTCTTCCTGCAGCCAGTTTCCTGGAGCCGCCATTTCAGCTCCCGACAACAATGTCGAACCTGCTGCCATCTTCAGTTTTTCGACTACCGCTACAGAAGCCCCGTTTTCTGCTGCTGTAATGGCCGCTGCCATACCGGCACCACCGGCTCCGATAATAACGACATCATAAGTTTCTTCCACTGCAGTCGGCTGATGAGCTGCCACTTCATTTTCAACCAGTGTGGCCCCCGACTGATCGATCGCATCCCCAACGGCAACCTTGAATCCTGCTGAAGTCAGGGTTGCACCAGAAATGGAGTCCACATTCGTGCTGTTTTTCGTGATCATTTCCTCCGCCAGCATATCCATGGCTTCACTGATAATGTCAGATTCGTTGTGTTTGGTCACTTCGATTGCCGTGATCTTGCTGTTTTCCAAGGTCACTGAGACTTTGATTTCTCCGCCCTTTCCAGAGCCGGTTCCTTCAAATGTTCCGGAAATGCCCTGATCTCCCGTCGTTTCTGACGGCGTATTGGACGGAGTGGATGTACATGCTGTCATGCTGGCGGCTAAAACCAGTGCCAGCATCACTTGAAATAATTTCTTCATTTCTTTCCTCCCCAAGCCAATCCTCTAGCTTTGTTAAAATTATATCAAGTTCTTTCTTATCTGTATTTAGACTCAATTTCCTTTTTTTGTACAAATCCAGCATTTTCAGCAAAATTCCATCCTTTTCTCTTGTTATCCCCTCTTCAAAAGTGCATTATAAAAGTAACAGAGGAGAGACCCATGAAAGGAAATCCAAGCAGCAGCTATCAAAATCGTCTGATCGGGATCTACATGCTTTGTCTTTTGCTGGCATTGATTCCGCTGATCATCTTCACACAACTGTGGCTGAAGCCTAAAAATCTCGAACAAAACAACCGGCAGACATTGGATCTTGTTGAATCCAACGCCAATGAAATCGGGTCCTGGCTGGATCAGCGGATCAGTGAGATCCGGGTCATTCACAGCTTTATCAAGGTTTCCGGAATGAATCTGGAAGTCATCAAGCCTTACATCACCAATGTCAATGAGATCGTACGGGATGCCTATGGCAACCCGCAGGAAACCTATGCGATCGGTGGCACCGACGGATTGGGCTGGATCAACGATTCTTTGACCATCGATGTTTCAAATCGGGAATATTTTCAAGAAGCGATGCGCACTCAGCAGGAATATGTGATCGGCGCTCCGGTCGTTTCCAAGTCCGATCATGAGCCGATCTTTTTGATCTGTTATCCTATTCGCGATGAAGCAGAAAAAACGGTAGGCTTTATCAACGGCTCGATCAACCTGGACCATTTATCTACCATCACCGACGGGATCCAGGTTTATGATGGCACCGCCTGGATCATGAATCAAAACACCGATGTTTACACCAGCCAAAGCGTGATCCATGAACTTTACGGGCCCTATTTGTCGACCATTGCCCAAGCGGCCGAAAAAGGCAATGGCAGTGTCGAAATCAAGGTCAAGGGACAATCCATCACTGTTTTCTATGCCGCGGTTCCCTATGCCGAAAACTGGCTGCTGTGTGATGCCATTCTCACCTCCAGCCTGACAGCCTCTACCGACCGGATCGTCAACAGCCTGCTGGCCTGTGCGATCATCGCTTCTTTGCTGATCTGTCTGGCCTCATTTTTCCTTTCCAGAAAACTGGCCGAAGAAAATCAGCGGCTCATCGAAGAAGTCTCGATCATCGATGAACGAGAACGCAAAGCTGAGATCCGTGCCTTACAGGCCCAGATCAATCCCCATTTCCTGTATAACATCTTAGACACGATCCAGTGGAAAGCACTCGACTATCATGCACTGGACATTGCCGAAATGATCCAGAAGCTCTCGCAGATCTTCCGCATTTCTTTAAGCGACGGAAAAGAAGCTATCCCCGTCGCCCAGGAGATCAAGCACGTTCAAAGCTATCTGGATATCCAAAAGACCCGTTACAAAGAAAAGATCGATTATACGATCCAGGTCGACCCCAGGGCTGAAACGATCATCATTCCCAAGCTGATCATCCAGCCCTTGGTAGAAAACAGCATTTATCATGGGATCAAGGAAATCGATGGAACCGGGCATATCGCCATTGAAGTCAGCCTTTGCGAAGACCGCCTTCAAATCGAGGTCCATGATGATGGAAAAAGCATGAGCGATGAAATGCTGAAACAGCTAAAAGAAGAACTGGCATCTCATGTCGAATCGGATCATTACGGTCTTTTCAATATTTATGAAAAATTGTATCTGACTTATGGAAAGGCCTTTTCCATGACCTTATCCAATCAAAACGGATTCCATGTAATCCTTTCTTTCCCTGATAGAATTGGAGATGAGAAAAATGCTTCAGCTCGTCATCGCCGATGATGAAAAAACAATTCGTGAAGGCATGGCCCGGCTAATTGAAAGCTACAATCTGCCGCTGCACATTGCCGGGCTTGCCGAAGATGGTCTAGCCGCCTTAAAATTGATCCGAACCCACCATCCAGAGCTGCTGATCATCGACATCAACATGCCGCATCTAAATGGTTTAGAAACGATCGAGCAGGTTCGAAAAGAAAATCCGGACATGAAAATCATCATCGTTTCGGGCTATGACCAGTTCAGCTATGCCCAAAAAGCCCTGAAGCTGGGCGTCTTTTCCTACTTGCTGAAGCCTCTGGACCTCGATGAATTCAAAACCGTCCTCGCTGCCGCCATTGAAGGCTATGAAAAACGCATGATAGAAATCGGGCTGCTAAATAAGACCGGCTATGAAGAGGTCTTGGCCACTTCTAAAAAAGACGACATCAAAGCTTATCTGAAAAACCATTACGCCCAAGCGGATCTTTCCTTAAACAAGATGGCTGAAGATTTCAAGGTCAGTCCTTCTACCATGGCCAAGCTGATCAAGCAGCGTACCGGGCTGAATTTTTCCGACTATCTGAATCAGCTGCGAATTGAAGCCGCGTTAAATCTTCTGGAGCAGACAACGATCAGCATCAACGAAATTTCTGAACTTGTTGGCTACAGCTCTCAGCACTATTTCAGCCGAATCTTTAAAAAATACAAAGGGCAGTCGCCCTCTGGCTTTCGTAAAAAATAACCGAAGAAACGTGAAAATTCGTTCTCCGGTTATTTTTCTATTGGTTGAAGGCATCCGGAAGATCGTTCTCCAACAGGATCGTATCCTGTGGACTGGCCATCTTCCACACCAGCTCAAAGGCTTCCTTGACCGTTTTGACCACATGAACATGCTCCATCTCAAAGCCGCTGTTTTTAAGTCCTTCGGCAATCGGACGGGTCTGCTGTTCTCCTACCAGGATGACCTCATCCACGCAGCCCTTCATTTTCTCACCAAACTGCTTATTCATTGTCTTCTGCTGTTCTCCCAGATCGATCATTCCCGGGGTCACAATGAAACGACGACCGCCATCCATGCGTTTTAAAACCTCCAAGGCCATTGCTGAACCAACGGGATTAGAATTAAAAGCGTCATCAATGAAAGTATACCCATTCATTTTTTTCAGCTGCAGGCGATGTTCGACATACGGAACCTTGGCCACGGCCTGCTGCAGCTGTTCCATCGTCAGGCCCATCTCCCGTCCCAGCGTGATTGCCGCCAAGATGTTGGCAATGTTATGTTCTCCCAACAAGCGGGTTTCAAACTCAGTCTGCTGTCCCTTGCGATCGATCACCGTAAAACAAGAACCGGTCCGCGAATAGCGAAGATCAACAGCTCGATAATCAACATCCTGCTGCTCGATGCCATACCACAGAATTTTACATGAATTGTGAATCGGAGCATTGCGGATCCATTCGTTGTCCCGATTCAAAACGCCCACGCCATTGGCCGGAAGCATCTCGATCATTTTCATCTTTTCATGGACGATGTTTTCCATGGTCTTGAACGTCTGCAGATGCTGCGGACCGATCGAGGTCACAATTCCATACTGCGGCTGAACGAACTTCATCAGGGTCTCAATGTCCCCCACATGATCCGCTCCCATCTCACACACAAAAACTTCATGCAGCGGTTTCAGCATCGTCCGGATCGTGATCGTGATCCCCATCGGCGTATTAAAGGAAGCCGGGGTCATCAAACTGTAATACCGCTCAGAAAGCACGCCCTGCAGGATATTTTTACAGGAAGTCTTGCCATAGCTGCCCGTGATCCCAATGATTCGAGCCGGATAAGAGCGTAGGATCTGTTTGGCCAGATGCATGTAGTAACACTTGATTCCTCGCTCGATTGGCTCGCTCAGCCATGCCATGACAAAAATCAGTCCCCAGTTGATCCCGCAGCCCACCAGCACGATCAGACTCCATAAGGAGGATGGCAAACAATGAATCGCCGGAATCAGCCAAGCCAGATTCAGCAGAACCATCATCACGATCTGACGAATGACCCGGGCCGTACAGTGCAGCGGTTTGATATATGTTTTCATGCGCCGGGCTTCTTCCAGCATGGTCAGGATGCTTCCGCCAACTGCCAGCCAAAAAGTCAGGATCAGCCGCAGCCGTTCATCCGGCAAAAACAAAAGCAGCAAAGCCAAGATGCTGATCACCCAGGTTTGGATCGGTTTTTTTCCTTGGCGAAACTGGGTACAGATCCAGCTTAGCATGCGGCCGCTCTCATAACGATTCTGCTGAAACATATGCAGGATATGCTTTACCGGCACGCTCATGAAACAAAGCATCACGATTCCAAAGCACAGCTTTGTCAGAAGATCAATCATGATTTTCTCCTTCTTCCTTTAAAAAGATATCAAGGCAGCGGTTAAAACGATCCCATTGATGCCAATAGGCGTAATGATCCTCCCCTTCAAAGATGGCCAATCCTGCTGCCGGCATAGCCTGTTCCATCTTTTTTCCCATCCATAGCGGAACTGCCTCATCTTGATCGCCCCATACCAGCAGCACCGGCATCGTGATCTTCTCTAAAAGTTCGCTGACATCATGGTTCACCACTTTGACCAGCGTCTGCCGCATCACCCCGCTGCTGTTTTTATAATCCTCGCTTCCAAAATACTGCTGGAGCGCTTCCTTGTAACGATTGAGTCCCGGAAGCGAAACAAGCTTTTTGGCAAGCTTATAAGCCGCCGTCTTCAGCTTCCACTTTAGCCCATGCTTCGGGCGAATTCCTGAAGCTCCCGTCAGCACCATTTTATGCACCGGATATTTCGCCGCATACGTGATGGCAATATGACCGCCAAACGAATGGCCGATCAGAATCGGCTGAACGATGTTCAACGCCAGCAGAAAACCATGCAGACATTCAGCATAGTCCTCTGCATTCCAGCTCACCAAAGGCTCTGAGGACGCCCCAAAGCCCGGAAAATCCAGTACCGTGACCCGAAAGCGATCCTGCAGATGATCCGTGATCTGCTGCATCATGGCAATATTCTGCCCCCAGCCGTGCAAACAGACCACATCCCAGGCACCGCTTCCTTGCTGGATATAATTGATTTTGGTTCCCTTAATCTCTATTGTGGACATAACATCCTCCATTATCTCTATTATTATATGCAATTTGTGAAAGAATGGGAAGGAAAAACATTACGTAGCCAAAGAACAAAGTCAAACAATTAAATAAGAAAAATAAGATATTGAAGATAGATAAGAATATGTTATAATATTAACAAGAAAGGAGAGGAAGCCATGTTTACCTGGATCGACGGCAATATGTATCATGGGATCGTAACGCTCTATCCCAATAATTTTACGCTGAATCATGTCGCCTCACAACCTTTCAAAGAGATTCGCTGGTGTCGTATCGGAATCGATGAGCAGGCACGAAAGATCGCAATCCGTCCGGTAACCAAGCGCGAGGTAGACCTCAATTTAGTCCCGCTGAAGCAGCTGCATAAGGTCTCGCTCGGCAAAGGATATGCACGAATCTCCAACAAAATGATGATCAACCGGATCAGCGAGCTGATTCAAAACGAATGCAACGGCATAAAATTCAGTGCTGTCTATGATGAACGGGAAAAGATGCTGATCATTGATCTGAATGAACCATGTTAAAGAGGAGGAATGACCGATGAATACCTTTACATTCTGGCTGTGGTTCTGCATCTGCATCGCCTCGATCGTTCTAGAAGTTGCCACCATGACCGCACTGGTCAGCATCTGGTTTGCACTAGGAGCCGTTTTTGCCTTAGGGGCTTATTTTCTTGGATTTGAATTTACCGGACAGGTTTTAGTTTTTTTCATTACCTCGATTGCCATGGTGCTTCTGATTCGTCCGTTAACCACCCATTATATGCGCGGCAACACGGTAGCCACCAATGCCGATCGACTGATTTCGATGCGTACCCGGCTAATCGCTCCGGTCCTAGACAGCCGGCCAGGTCAGATCCGGATCAACGGCTTGATCTGGAATGCCGTCTCGGTAGACGGAAAGGGAATCGAAAACGACGCCTTGGTTGAAATCGTCGCGCTGGAAGGCAGCAAGGTGCTCGTCAAAAAAATCGTTTAATTTAAAAATAGAAAGGAAACCAAAACGTACCTATGTTTAAATTTATTCTTTTTATAGTAATCTTAATTCTTCTGGCGGTGGTCTTTCTTTACACCGTACGAATCGTGCCGCAGGCTTCTGCCTATGTCATTGAACGTTTAGGAACCTACAGCACGACCTGGCATACCGGGCTGCATCTGCTGCTGCCCTTTCTTGATCGGATCTCCAACAAGGTTTCTTTAAAAGAGATCGTTAAGGATTTCGATCCGCAGCCGGTCATCACCAAGGACAATGTCACCATGATGATCGATACCGTGGTTTATTTTCAGATCACCGATCCCAAGCTGTATACCTATGGAGTCGACCGTCCGATCAGCGCAATTGAAAATTTGACTGCCACAACCTTACGAAATATTATTGGCGATCTGGAGCTTGATGAAACGCTGACCTCCCGGGATATCATCAACACCAAAATGCGAGCCATTCTGGATGAAGCTACCGATCCTTGGGGAGTCAAGGTCAGTCGAGTCGAAGTCAAAAATATCATTCCGCCGCGGGATATTCAGGATTCGATGGAAAAACAGATGCGGGCCGAGCGGGAACGGCGTGAAAAGATCCTTCAAGCTGAGGGAGAAAAGCGAGCCGCGATCCTCACCGCCGAAGGAGAAAAGGAAGCCATGATCCTGCGTGCCAACGCCAAAAAAGAGGCCATGATCGCCGAAGCCGAAGGTCAGGCTCAGGCCATGGAACGGATCTTTCAGGCTCAAGCCACTGGAATCAATCTGATCAATCAAGCTGAGCCGGGCAAGGCCTTCTTAACGATCAAGGGCTATGAGGCCCTTGAAAAGGTTGCCGATGGAAAGAGCACCAAGCTGATCATCCCAAGCCAGCTGCAGGATATCACCGGCACTTTGGCCGCACTCAATGAAGTTCTCAAGGAAAACAAATAAAAAGGCAGAGCCAAGACCGAACGACAGAACTGCTCGATGAGCAGCCTTGATCCTTCGGTCTTTTTGAATCGCCGCTTTTATAAAAAAACGGTGATCTTAAGGCTTTCTTTCCCTAACATCACCGGATCAATCATTTACTTCTGCGTTTTGATCCAATCCATTTTCATGCGTTTAAATCATTCACGATCAATGCGTCTGGTTTTCTGTTTGAAGGATCAAGCGTGTCAGCTCTGTCGGCTCGACGATCTTGCCATTTTGATACACGCGCATGTTGCCAGAAGCGATCTCATCAATCAGGATCACTTCCTCGCCGACATAACCAAACTCAAACTTGATATCATACAGCTCCAGTCCCTTTTCTTTCAAGGACTCCCGGACTATTCCAGAAATTTTCTGTGTCAGCTGTTTCATCTGCGCATATTGTTCCAAGGTCATCACCTGAATCGCTTCCAGGCCATCCGGAGTAATCAGCGGATCACCCAGCGCATCATCCTTGAGCGTCGTTTCTACATAACCATTCAGCGGAGCCCCCTCTTCCACATAAGCTCCATAACGGCGAAGAAAGCTTCCTACTGCACGATAACGGCAAATGACTTCCAGTCCCTTGCCAAACACCTTCGCTGGCAGCACTTCCATGGTCGCCTGTTCCAGATCAGCACTGACATAATGCGTTTTGATTCCGGCCTTTTTTAAAATCTCGAAAAAATAGACGGAAACCTTCAAATTCTCCCGACCGATCCCCGCAATTTTAAGGCCGACCGTGTTCGCCCCTGGATCAAATACCCCATCCGTCCCAGTGCAATCATCTTTAAAAAGAAGCTGGTAATTTCCATTTTCCAATTCGTAAACATCCTTGGTTTTTCCGCTGTAGATTTTTTTCATGACCTTTTCCTCCTCAACCTCTTCCAGTTTAGCACAGTCGTCAGGCTTAGCAAGAGGAAAAGATGTAAATTTTCCAACAAAATGGAAATTTTACATCTTTTCCTGAAAACCTCTTGACATTCCCTTCAAACAGCCTACAATAAAAGTACGTGAAAATGAAAATGCTGTGATAAGGAATAGTACATATCGCGAACATGCTAGAGAAATCCTGATTTGGTGAAATGGATCTTGAACGCATATCGAACACCCCTTTGAGCAATTCGGGCGAACCTTTTTAGTAGTCCGAATCGGTCCCCTGCACCCGTTATCCTGCTAGAGTATGTTAGTACTCGAAGAGGTTACTGTTGTGAAGCAGTAATAAAAAGAGGTGGTACCACGGTAGCAATCGCTCTCGTCCTCTGACACATCGTGTCAAGGCGAGGGCGTTTTTCTTTTTCCGTCAATCTTAAGGAGGAAAAAAAGATGAAAAAGATTGGTTTATGCTTCTGTCTACTCAGTGTGCTTCTGTTTGGCTGCCAAAAGGAAACTCAGGAAGAACTCTCCGTCATGGAGAAAAAAAGCTTTGTCGTCGGTCTGGATGATACCTTTGCTCCAATGGGCTTTAAAAATGATGACGGGGAAATCGTTGGTTTTGACGTTGAACTGGCTCAAGAAGCCGCAAAACACCTCGGCATGGAAGTGACCTTTCAAAACATTGACTGGGATCTGAAAGAAAGCGAACTGGCCAACGGCAACATCGACTGCATTTGGAACGGCTATTCGGTCACCGAAGAACGGCAGCAGCAGGTCTTGTTTTCGGATCCTTATCTGGACAATCGTCAGATCATCATCGTACTGAATGACAGCGGTATCACCTCCAAGGCCGATCTGGCCGGCAAAACGGTCTCGGTTCAAAAAAACTCCAGCGCTTATGAGGCGGTCATGGCTGATTCAGAGTTTGTCAGCTCCCTGAACAACGGCGAACTGGTTCAGTTTGATACCAACAACGATTGCTTCATGGATCTAGAAGCTCAGCGCAGCGATGCTATCGTTGTCGATGAAACGCTGGCCCGATATTATATGCGTCAGCAATCAAACAACATTTACACCGTATTAGAAGAGGACTTCGGCAAAGAATCCTATGCCGTCGGCTTCCGCAAAAGTGACGAGGAATTCTGCAGCGCAATCAACCAGGTCCTTCAGGAAATGATGGCCGATGGCACCTTTGATACGATCAAAGCCAAATGGTTTGATGAATAACGATGCAATTCTTTCTGCAGCTGCTTCCCTCATTTTTAGACGGTCTAAGCGTCACCTTGATCTATTGGATCGTCACATTAATCATTTCCTTTTTGCTGTCCCTTCCCACCGCCTATCTTCGGGTTTTTGGCGGCGCTTTGATCCGGATCATCCTACGTTTTTACATCTATATCATGCGGGGAACTCCGCTGATGCTTCAGCTGATGTTTTTCTATTTCGGGCTTCCCTATCTGGGGATCACCTTTTCCCGCACCACCGCAGCACTGATCGCCTTTATCCTGAATTACACGGCCTATTTTACTGAAATCCTGCGCGGCGGGATCGGATCGCTGGATCCTGGCCAAAAAGAAGCAGCTCAGCTGCTGGGCTATTCCCGAATTGCCGCTTATAACCGCATTCTTTTACCGCAGGCACTTAAAAATTGTATCCCTTCTTTTATCAATGAGATCTTGACGCTTTTGAAAGATACCTGTCTGGTTTCTATTTTAGGAACCGATGAACTGCTGCGCAGTGCCAAGATCGCAGCCGGTCACTATGCAACCGGAATTCCTTTTCTTTACGTCGGGATCCTTTATCTGCTGTTGAACATTCCAATTTCGAAAGGGCTGAGCTGGATCGAAAAAAAGCTCAGTTATATACGGTGAGCTTATGAGCATTCTCATTGAAAACTGCTGCAAGACCTTCCGCAGCGTTCCGGTCTTAAAAAATGTCAGCCTTCAGATCGACGATCATGAAATCGTTGTCCTCATGGGCCCCAGCGGCTGTGGAAAAACGACCTTGATCCGCTGTCTTTGCGATCTGGAAACCCCCGACAGCGGACGCATCATGATTCATGGAAAGACGCTGTTCGATCAACAAAAAACCCAAGACAAAGCACTATTGAAACAGATCCATCAGGAAGTTGGCCTGGTCTTTCAAAACTACCAGCTGTTTCCGCATCGTACGGTTTTACAAAATCTCTGTGATGCGGTGCTTTATCAGCGGCTGCTAAGCCGCGATGAAGCCCACAAAAAAGCATTGGCCCTTTTGAGCCAGCTGCAGCTGCTTGAAAAAGCGGACGTTTATCCCTCAGAGCTCTCCGGCGGTCAAAAACAACGAGTCGCCATCGCTCGGGCCTGCATGCTGAAACCGCGGATCCTGTGTTTTGATGAACCCACCAGCGCTCTGGATCAAGCATCGATCCAACAGCTGTTTCCAATCCTGCAGCGACTTCGTGAAAGCATGGCGGTTTTGATCATTACCCACGATCAGGAATTTGGAAAACAAATTGCTACACGAACCATTCTGATGAAAGAAATCAATGCAGTCTCATAAAAAAGGGAAGCGGGAAAGAAACAGCCGATCAAGCCATCTTCTCCCGCTTTCCCTTTTTTATTTTTTCTCAAAAATGCCGGCGATCCGCCCGTACTGTTCCGGTCTTCGATCCCGAAACAAGCCCCAGGACAAACGGTTTTGTGCTAAAACATCCAGATCATACGTATGCAGCAGGATCGCTTCCTCCGTGCGTCCGGCCTGTTCAACAAGGGCTCCGGTCTCATCGCTCATCAGCGAACTGCCATAGAAACACAATGCAGAGCGCTGATAGCCATTTTCCTTGCAGGGTTCCACGGTCTCTTCACCGATCCGATTAGCTGCAATGACCGGCACCAAATTGGCTGCCGCATGGCCCTGCATGCAGCGCTGCCAATGTCCAACGCTATCCGTTTCCAAAATAGGCTCCGATCCGATCGCCGTCGGATAAAAAAGCAGCTCAGCCCCCTGCAGTGCCAGACAGCGCGCGGTTTCCGGGAACCATTGATCCCAGCAGATCCCTATTCCCAGCTTTCCAAAACGGGTTTCAAAAACCTTAAAACCGCTGTTTCCCGGTGTAAAATAAAACTTCTCCTGATAATAATGATCATCCGGGATATGAGTCTTTCGATAAATTCCAAGGCTGCTGCCATCGGCATCCACACAAACCGCCGAGTTGTACAGCACATTTACCTCGCGCTCATAAAAGCTGATGATCAACACGACTCCCAGTTCCTTTGCCAAGCGTTTTCCCATCTGAACCGCCGGATTTTCATCTGCCGGCAGCGCATAAGCATAATACTCATAGCGTCGCTGCTGACAAAAATACCAACATTCAAACAGCTCCGGCAAAAGGATGATCTGAGCTCCTTGCTTCGCCGCACTTCGAATCATTTCCTCCGCTTTTTTCAGATTCTCTTCCACCTGTTGGCTGCAGCGCATCTGAACCAAAGCGACGTTGACCTTTCGCATCTTCATTCTCTCCTTTCGAAAAGAAGTCCTCACAGGAGGACCTCTTTTTTAGCTCACTTTGATCTTGATCCAGAGTTCTGACAGTTTTTTCTTCAGTACTTCATTGTGTGTGAAAACTTCATCCTTTTCATAACCGGTTCTTGGCGTATAGGCTTCATTGCCATAGAAGTCACCGCCCTCTGAACCCAGCTCATCGACCACGGACTGCACCGCACTGGTATATCCTACCGTCAGCGAGCTGTCCATCATGGAATCATAAGACAAGGCAAAGTTGATAAATTCATGAGCCAGTGCCGGACACTTGGCATTAGCCGGGATGACCATCGCATCGTTCCACAAATTGGTTCCCTGCAGCGGCTCAAAATAAGCCATATCCGGATTCTCCGCAATGATGTATGCTGCAGCCCCGCTGTAAACAACCGCCAAGCTCTTTTCTGCATTGATCATGGCATCATTCACTTCATCGGTCACATAAGCCGGATCCATCGTCTGATGCAATTCCAAAAGCCACTGATATGCTTCTTCGATCTCGGCATCATCCTCCGTATTCATCGAATAACCCAGGGCTTTCAACGCCACCATGAAGCTGTCCCGTTCCGAATCATACATGAAGATCTCGCCCGCATACTCGGTATCTTTTAAGATATCCCAGCCCATTTCTTCTACTTTAGCCGGATCCACTTTGGTCGTATCATACAAAATACCCACTGATCCCCAGAAATAAGGAATCGAATACGTGTTATCCGGATCATAAGGCTTATTTAAAACTCCCTCTGCCAGATCATCCAGGATCGTGATCTTGCTTTTATCCAGCGGCTGAAGCAGATCCTCCTGGATCAGCCGTTCGATCATATAATCCGATGGAACCAAAATATCGTAGGCATTGCCGCCCAGAAGCGTCGTATACATTTCCTCGTTGGAATCAAACATCGAATAATTCACCCGAACATTGTAGGTCTTCTCAAAATTGGAAACGACGTCCTCTCCGATGTATTCTCCCCAGTTATACACATTGATCACATCACACCCATAGGTTTCGATCGGATCCACATCGCTGGACCCTTCATTGGAGCTGCATCCGGTGCTGATCAACAGAATACCGGCAGCCAGAATCTTAACTAATTTTTTCATTTTTACCCTTCTTTCTATCCCGAATCACAGGAATCACATTGACAAGCACCAATACCGTTGTCACCACAACCACAATGATCGTGGAAAGCGCGTTAATGCTCGGATTGATCCGCTTGATGGAGGAATATACATAAATCGCGATGTTGTTGACCCCCGGTCCGGTCGTAAAGAAACTGATGATAAAATCATCAAAGCTCATCGTAAAGGCAATCAAGGCCCCTGAAACGACCCCCGGCATGATCTGCGGGATGATGACCTTCGTCAGCGCCTGAAAGGGAGTTGCCCCCAGATCCAAGGCTGCTTCGGCAATGTTGTCATCCAGCTGCCGCAATTTAGGCATCACACTTAAAATCACATAAGGAATACAAAAGACGATATGCGCTATCAAAAGCGTCATAAAGCCTTTCTCAATATTCATCGAAGTAAACAGAAGCATGAATCCGATCGCCGTCACGATTTCCGGATTCAGCATCGGAATATCATTGATCTGCAATACGACTTCCCGCAGGATCTTTCGTGATTTTGAAAGCCCGATCGCCGTGATCGTCCCAAAAACGGTCGATACCGCCGTGGCAATCAGCGCAATCACGATCGTATAATACACGGCCTCCATGATCGGCCGGCTGGCAAACATCTTTTCATACCAGACCAGCGAAAAGCCAGTAAAACGTGTCAGGCTCTTCGATTCATTAAAGCTGAATATCATGACATAAAAGATCGGCAGATAAAAGAACAGCATCATCAGCAGGATATAGCCATTTCCTATTTTTCTCTTCAGCGCTTTCATTCTTTTTCCTCCCCGATCTGATGATCGATCCGTTTCGTCAAAAACATCGAGAAGATGATCAAAACAGCCATGATCAGTGAGATCGCACTGCCAAAATTCCAATCTCCCGTTGACACAAAGTAATTTTCGATCAGATTTCCAATCAGCACATAATCACCGCCGCCCAATAGCTTCGGAATAAAGAAGCTGGATACCGCCGGAAGAAAAACCAGCGTGATCCCGGCAATTACACCAGGAATCGACAGCGGAAAAATGACCCGCATAAATGTCTGAGTCTTGTTGGCCCCCAGATCCTCCGCCGCTGCGATCAGGCTTTGATCCATCTTGCTTAGCGAGGTATGGATCTGCAGGATCATAAACGGAATGAAATTGTATACCATGCCAATCAGCACCTTGATCTCACTATCAAAATCAAAATAACTAAGAATGCCGCGCCAAGCATACGTTCTAATCAGCATGTTGATCCACATCGGCAAGGTCACAAGAAGGATCGCCAAGGCCTGCTGCTTATCATTCAGCTTGCTGATGCAATAAGCCGCCGGATAACCAAACAAAATGCACAGCAGCGTTGTCATCAAAGCAATCTTCAAGGAACGTGCCATTACGCTAGGAAAAATACTATCCGAAAAGAATCGGGTAAAATTATTCAATGTAAATTGCAGGGTCAGCACGCTGTTTCCCTCTTTAGTAAACGCATAAAGCAGGATCAACAGCATCGGTGCAACAATAAAGACCGTAATCCAGGCCATATAAGGCCAGACCAATTTCGAAAACGTCTTCATTAGAGGTTCCCCATCTTGCTCATGACATGAATATCCTGCGGTGAAAACAGAATATCCACCTTTTTGCCCACTTCGCTGGATTTCGTCGTATGCACCTTGAATTCCCGACCTTTGGTCGCAAAGGTAATCGGAAAATCACCCTCGGTGATCGTTTCTTCATCAAAATCATAAATGATATCTTCAATTTCGATCGGACTGCCATCCTCCAGATCCCAAGCCTCCGCTTTAGCCCAGATGCACAGATCAGTATCCAGCGCAATGCTTTCTTTGAGCTCATCCGCCGTTTTATAGAAATCAAAGGCCGTGATCCCTACACCCTTGCGCTGGTCTTCGATAAATTTCGGCTCCAGCACGGTGATCTTTACAGTAATGGCCGTTCCCGCCGAAGTTTTAAAGGTCACCGGATACACTCCCGGTTCTTCCTTGACCTCATATTCCACCTTGCTCAAGGAAACCAGTTCATCATCGGTATCCCAGGCCTGCGCATTGGCCCGGGCGATCACCTCGGCATCGCTTAAATTGGCCACATCCTCCAGGTCCATGTAAAAATCATTCGCAGAGATCTTTTCTCCGGCTTCTTCATTAGTCAGATCATGATTCTGCAACACATGCATCGTAACTGTTTTAGAAGCCCCCGAAACGGTCTGTACGATGATCTCATTATGAACTCCTTTAAACAGGATCGACTTGACCTCCCCGCTGATCGTTCCCTTGCCGCGTTCGACAATCTCCAGATCCTCCGGCCGCACCATGATATCGACCGGTTCATTCTTTTTAAAGCCGAAATCGACACAATCATAGACCCGATCATCAAAGAAGACCTTGTAGTCTTCACGCATCTCCCCTTCGATGATGTTGCTTTCTCCAATAAAGCGTGCAACGTATTCATTCGCCGGTTCATTGTAGATATCTGCCGGCGTGCCAATCTGCATGATCCGACCGTCTTTCATGACCACGATCTTATCGCTCATCGTCAGCGCTTCTTCCTGATCGTGAGTAACAAAGATGAAGGTGATCCCCACCTCCTGCTGGATACGCTTCAGCTCATACTGCATTTCCTTCCGCAGCGCTTTATCCAGCGCTCCCAACGGCTCATCCAGCAGCAAGACGCTTGGCTCATTGACCAAGGCTCGGGCAATCGCTACCCGCTGCTGCTGGCCTCCAGAAAGCAAGGTTACATTGCGCTTGCCATACCCTTCCAGACCAATCAGCGAAAGCATTCGATTGACCTTCTGTTCGATGACATCCTTGCTTTGTTTTTTGATCTTCAATCCAAAAGCGATGTTGTCATACACATTCATGTGCGGAAACAATGCATACTTCTGAAAGACCGTATTAACTTCTCGTTTATAAGCCGGTACCTTGGAAATTTCCTGACCATCAAAAATGATTTCTCCCTTGGTCTGCTCCAGAAATCCCCCCAAGATTCGTAACAACGTCGTTTTCCCACAGCCGGATGGTCCCAGCAGGGTCACAAATTCATTTTCATAAATATCCAGATCAATTCCCTTTAAAACCAAATTGCCATCAAATTCCTTGATGATGTTTTTAAACTGAATCAATTTCTTCATCGTATTCTATCTCCTTTAGCAGCTTAAAAAATTGGCGGTGTGCAGATCCACAAGACCCGGGCCATTTGCTTCGCCTCATTTTTCATCCAATGCGCACTGTCTCCGCGGATATAAAAAGTTTGCCCGCTTTTCACTGAAAAACCCTTTTTTTTATCTTCAAAAATCAATTTGATCCGGCCGCTTAGCACATACCCAAACTCTTCTCCTTCATGCGGATCGATCGTCTGAGAAATTCCCTGGGAAGGCAATTCCAGCAGGATCGGCTCCATTTTGTTTTTCTGAGCATTCGGAACGATCCAGGTAATCGTATGCGTTTCCTTTTCATCGATAAAGAAATCCTCCGGGGTAAACACGATCTGTTCCGCCCGGTCTTCCTTGAAAAAATCGGACATCGTCATCCCCAGCGCCTCCACGATGTCTTCCAATGCTGAAATCGAAGGACTCGTCAAATTCCGTTCCAGCTGAGACAAAAATCCTTTCGTCAGCTCACAGCGGCTGGCCAGTTCCTCCAGCGTCAGTCCGTTCTTGTTTCTAAGCTGCCGTATTCGCTGCCCGATATCCATAACGCCCTCCTTTTGTTTAGTTTAACTAAACTAAAAAAGTGATAATGATAAACACAAAAATTATTATACACATCTGTTTTCATATTACAAGTATTTTTTAAACTTTTTGTTTACTATAATTAAAAAAAAGGAAAATGCCGGTCATCGACCGGCATGCTAAAAACAAAGAAGTTCGATTTTTCCGTTTAGAAAAAAATATTGTCTTTACTCATCCTGAAAATGGATCTGCTGAGAAAGCACCAAGGGAAAGCGATACAGCGAAGAGGCATCCAGATCATGCCGATGCATATCCACCGCAGTAATCTGCCGATTTTCATACGTGGTGTAATAATAAATTCCCTTCGAAGCATTGCAGCAGGAAGTATACAGCGTAATTTCATAGCTGCCGTTGGTTAATCGGCTGCAGCCCCGCGGCTGCTCGACCGTTGCCAGCAGATGGAAGAACTGGCTCACGCTGCTGCTTTCCGAATCCTCGCAAACGGCATTCTGCTTACTAAACGCGATCCGTGCAAAACGAGAAGGACTGGAAAGATCGCCCGGCAACCCGATCGCTCCCATTCCCAAACTATACGGCTGAAACGAAAGGGTCGGGGCCCACTGGTTTTCCGGCGAGCGATTGGAAAGCCCCATCCATTGGTTCAAAAAAAACATTTGGATCGGAAACGGCGGATTGTTCGTCAAGACCCCAATCGGATTGTCATAGATCTGCAAACCCTCCTGGGTCGCTTCCAACGTCAGCGCTCCGCTTCTATCCGCCACCAGCCAATGCAGCTGTGCAGAGGGCAGCTCATCACTGAATGGCGTCTTGACCAGATTCAGTCGCTTTAATTCCCGGCGAACCTCCGTTAAATTGGCGCAGCTTCCCAGGATCCATGGAATCAGCTCAAACTGAGCCAGATTCAAACATCCCTCTTTCACCTCATGGTATACAGCATTGCCAACAAAATTCAGCCCGGCCATCGCCAGTCCTTTCTCATTCATTGCTTCATAATAAAGCGGTACCCCCTTGGCCACCATCGCCATCCCAAGCAGTGCATAATGGCTCATCAACGGCTCGGTATGGCGGAATTCCAAAGGAAAATGGCGAGGTGTCAGCACGACTTCCTCCCCAAAGGATTGGTCATAATCCAGCGTTCTTCCAAAATAAAAATCACGGGTTTTATAGGTTACAGCAGTACACATCCCTTTTCCTCCATTTTCATAATTCCTTAAAGATAGTATACCATGCTTCTTTCCAGCTAGCCCTTTTTTACTTATTTTTTATCTCGTGATGCTCTTAGCGATGTCTTAAACAGCTTTTTTTAAAGAATGATCTTTAAAAATCATTCGTCCTTTTTCAGCACGGCTTGTTTTAACAGCGCCTAGGGAACAAGCTACCATGTTAAAAAGAAAGCTCATCAGCATGATGTTTCTATTGTTTCTCTTTACATAATAGATCAGAGGTAAAAACAGAGGATGAACCCTCAGCGAAATCTATCTCTCATCAGGCTGCTGATCGGGATCCAATTCTTTGTTTTGTTGATTCTTTTCTCGGAAAACAGCCGACAAGTAACCTTATATGACCAATATATGATTCATGAAGGCTCAGCCAATCTTATGATCTGTTTCTTTTTAACAATCTTCCAAATTCTTATTGAATTTTATATGAAAACCAAAATAAAGTGGATGTGAATGGTGCTTTTCTGGTGTGAAAAAAAGTGATTCTTTTGATTTTATTCAAAAGATTCACTTTTGAGTATCCTTGTTTGGTAACCTGTAAAGAGTCATTAAAAATCTTAATTATATAACCATCTACGCCTGACATATGGAGTATATTCACCGTCAAAGCTGTCCAACATCACCGTCTCATCCTCTTTGATCAAATGCAGTTCAACACTTTCCTCACGCGGTGTAATTCCCAACAGCCCATATTGACAAACCTGAAATCCCGAATACAGTTCCTCTGTGATCAGCGTTGTGATCCCCTGATTGCTTAAGAAATACACTCCCTGATTCTCTTTCATCCGAAGTGCATCCGCATCCTTCGGTTTGGTTTCCCACGGATTTTCTTTAAAGCACGTCGGATTCAAAGAATAATAGATCCCACTTCCTGCCGCAAAAAAGGAAATGACCGGTGTCTCGACGATTTGCGTGATTTCTTTGCTTTCCGTATCATATTTCATCAGATAGTTTTCTTGCAAATAACCGCCATATTCGTTCCTGTTTTTCAGATAATAGATCGTGGATCCCGCTACTTGTAAATCTTGAATATAAGTATCAAATGAAGCCTTATTTTCATATAAATAACATGTTGCATCATGATTTTCCAAATAATAAATCGTATCTCCAATTTCAAAGTAAGCGGCTAATGGATAGGCAGTGTTAGATAAGCCAAGACTCATATCCGTATAAACACCATTCTCTAACACATAAAGGTATTTCTTATCTGTTAGGTTACAAGCCTGATAAGAGTTGTTAGTTATTGAGTAAAGGCATGGCAAATAACAATCTTCTTCATCAAATGGAAATGTATAGGCAAAGGTATTGTATGTCTTATTCTTCAAGTCCAGCACGACGATCCCTTTTTTCTCTTGAAGAAGACAGGTCAAAAAGCGACCTCGAAAGCTGAAATCGCGAACTTCTTCATTCAGGATCACTTCAGTTTCTTTGCCGTCATAACAAAGCAGGTTCCCGCTCAATCCCTGGAAAAAGACTTCTTCCCCATATTCATAAGCGAAGAGATTGTCTGATTGAATAAAGTTTTCTTCAAAGCGATAATCTCCCAGTTCCATTCTTTCATTTTTCTCATAAAGACAATCCACCATGATGGGAAGGATCGGTTCTTCTGAAGGGAAAGGCGTGGGTTCCGGCTCTACAGTTGGCATGATGATGACTTCTTCCTGGTTTTCCAGTGGTGTTTCTGTAGGACTGACGAGCTCTTCCTTAGGACGATTCTCTGTTTGCTGGGTCAAAAGGATCCCCAGCAAGATTCCTGTCACGAAAAGAAGAATCGAAGTGATGACTCCTCTGTTCTTTTTCATGTTGACCTTCCTTTCTATTGATTTGAATGTAGAAACATCATGAGAAAATCACATTGATTCACTGATAAATTGGATATACTTTATTTTATTATATAATATTTTTTTATCAATTCACGTCTTTCTGCTAACTTATACCCTACAAAAGTCTTTATAAAACAGTTTTTCATCAAGGACATTGGATAGAATAAATTTCGTCTGCTAAGCAATGCATCATCGATAAGCAACCTGAGTGAACAAAACATTCATGACTAAAGCGATAGGCAAAGACCTCATCTATTATCCAGCATGACATTGAAAGCTGCGGATAAAACAGGCAAATTCCTGCATTATTAATAAGGATGAAGGATCATCTTTCTTTGCGCTGTTATCCATCGTTTTTGAACTATCGCCTTTATTATGCTTTATCAAGGAACAACTTGAATTTTCTCTTTCTTCCAATAAAAAAACGATGTTCCTTCCTTGCGAAAAGAACATCGCTGCTTTTTATGACCTATCTTGTTTCACTCACAGGCTAAAACAAAAAATTTGGATGCGTCATCCCAATAAAGGATGTATGCGCATCCAAATCTATCAAGCACATTGGTGCGCCCGACAGGAGTCGAACCTGCGACCTTTTGAATCGGAATCAAATACTCTATCCAACTGAGCTACGGGCGCGTGTCTTTTATTATATTAAAGAGAAACCCGTCAAATGTCAAGTCTTCCCGAGATTTTTGACCCATAAAA
>CALVGQ010000077.1 GCA_944327135.1 uncultured Erysipelotrichaceae bacterium
TCAGGAATCGTTTCTTCACCACTGACCAGAACTGCTTGATGCTTTTTACCCAGGGTCCGGATTGCCAGACCGCGGATTCCTTGACGGCGTTTCGGATCATATTCGTTTAATTGTTCTTCATT
The DNA here is from genome assembly GCA_944327135.1 of uncultured Erysipelotrichaceae bacterium. Taxonomy (GTDB): domain Bacteria; phylum Bacillota_I; class Bacilli_A; order Erysipelotrichales; family Erysipelotrichaceae; genus CALVGQ01. The sequence continues at coordinate 123 of CALVGQ010000077.1, forward strand.
CAAAATATGCATGATCTGCTGACGGACCTTTTCCAGGACCGTTTCATGAACGACACAGGAGCTTTGTGCGATCAGACGGTTGCTTTGTGCAGAATATAAGCCGCATTGCAGCTTTCCATTCCATTTTTTTACAGGGAGCTTGCATTGGTTTCGATAATTCAATGCCGCTTTGGAAGGAATCACTGCTTCGATCCTGATATTTTTCCCAGCATATTTCTGCAAAGCTTCCCGCAGCAGCTCTTTTTTATACTCCAGCTGTCTGGCATACGGCAAAATCATCAATGGACAGCCCCCACAGAGCTTCTGAAGCGAACAGGCTGGCCGAATCCGATCCTTGGAAGGGCTAATCAGACGAGTCATTTTCGCAACACAATAACGCGGATAGTTCTCAACGATCTGGCATTCGATGTGCTCCTGTGGCAAAGCTCCGCTTACAAACACCGGCTTTCCTTGATCGTAACCGATTCCTTCTCCATTAATTCCCATTTTCTTAATGATCAGTTCCATCTTGACTCCTCCTAGAAAGAAAAAACAGTCGCTTCCAACTGTTTAATCGGTATTCGCCCAACTTGGCAATTCTGAACCTCGACGAACCAAGATCGTCTTTTGCAAATCGCTTTGATTCAAAAAATGAAGAATGTCCAGCTCTTCCTCTTCCGTGCAGCCAACCAGCAGCTTAGGTTCCAAATCTTTTTTCAAAACATCTGCCGCTAAGATCAACGCATCGACCCGATTGCTGTCACGGCTTCCGCGGAAAACTGAAATTCCCAGATCCTGATCATCGACCAGATCTACAAGCGTCCCATACTGGACCGGATAAATCATATTTTTAAAATCTTTATGAGCCTCTCCTTTTTCATAAGTAATAATGATCTTGGATGAAAAATAAAGAGTATCTACTTTCTGCCAAAAATAAGCATTATTATAATAATCGTTCATATGGATCCTCCAACCACCTTCATCATTTTAACAGAGTTTTCATAGAATGTAAATGTTACATCAGCGGTGAAAAACAATTTAATACTGCATGAAACAAACGAATCGGAAGACAGATCCGCTGACAGTCTTCCATGGTGACCAGCTGACTAACCTCCAGGGTCTCTTGATAATCCTCCGCCATCCGCTGTAAAGCACTGCAGCGGTACATCAGCACGCCATCCTCATAGTGCAGATAATAGCTACGATAGTCCATGTTGATCGTTCCGCAAAAGCCAATCTCATCATCACACAGGATCGTTTTGGAATGAATGAATCCCGGCAGATATTCATAGATTTTCACCCCCTGACGAATCAGCTCAGGATAATTACCCTGCGTCATCATATGGGCATACCATTTATCCGGAATATGCGGCACGATGATTCGAACATCTACTCCCGCCTTGGCGGCATTGATCAAGGCCTTTTTCATTTCATAGCTGATAATCAGATAAGGAGTTTGGATATACACCTTTCGCTTAGCATTCTGGATCAGATTCATATGTACTGTCAAGCCCACTTCTTCGTCATCGGTCGGACTGTCGCTAAAAGGCAGAATATAGCCATCGTCACGAACCGGGTGTTTTTTTTCAAAATCCAAATATGAAATTTTATTTTCCGAAAGAAAATTCCAGAACTGCAGAAACATGATCGTACAGTTCCAAACAGCTTCTCCCTTGATCATCACCGCCGTATCCTTCCAATGACCAAAACGTTCCTTTTCATTGATGTACTCATCCGCCAGATTGATCCCGCCTGTAAATGCTACCTCATTATCGATGATCAGCAGCTTACGATGATCACGATTGTTCATCTGGATAACCAGCCGCGGCCGCAGCGGATTAAAGATCTCGCATTGAATCCCAAGATTTCGAAGCTTTTTCTCATAGCCCTTCGGCAGCGTTTCCAGACACCCGGCATCATCATAGATCATCCGAACATCAACGCCCTCCTGCACCTTTTGTACCAAAATATCAAGGATCGTCTGCCACATCCGGCCTTCCGCTACAATAAAATATTCCAGATAAATCGTGTGCTGCGCCTGATGCAGCTGACGGACCAGTTCTGCGAATTTTTCTTCTCCGCTTTTGAAAAAGCTGACTTCTGTATTTTTATACACAGGATAATAGGCATTGCGATAAAGATAATTGAATTGATGATAAATCGCAATATCCGCTTTTTCGATTTCTTTTAATACTTCATCCTGCGGATGCAGATACTGCATCGATTCACGGGCAGATTCCAAAACATTCTTGCGCAAAGCCCGCGGGACTTTCTTTCCACCAAAAAACAGATAAAAGACCCCGCCCACCAGCGGAACTGCCAGAATGAAGATACACCAAACCAGCTTATACCCTGGGTTGTCCGTTCGGTTGATGATATAAATGACCATGATCACACTGAGTACCTGAAAGAAAAGATCCAATTTTGAATAACTGATACTCAGAAAATAAAAAACCGAAAGCATCAAGGCCAGCTGTCCTAAAATCAAGATCACTAAGATCACGGTCCGGCTAAATAAAAATTTTCTGAACTTTCTCATAAATTCCCCTTTATTCTTATCATTTTCTGTTATTATACCAGTTTTTATTCAAAACAAAAAGGAAAGCGCGCTTTCCTCAAAGTGAATAATGAAAAATACATTTTTCAAGATCTCCGACCCGATAACAGTAGTGATCCTTAGGAACCAAAGCGATCTCCACCAGTTCTCCCTTCAGTTTCTCTAGGGTTTTCCGGGAAGCGACATTATCTGGATTACAGGTAATGATCAGCTCCTTCATCCCATATTGTTCCCGTGCTAAAGAAAAAAGCAAAAGGCAGGCCTGATAGGCAAAACCATGACCGCGGTATTCAGGATGGACTGAATAGCCAATCTGCCCCAAATAATACAGTTCCTCATTCATCCCGACGCGCAGATCACAACGGCCGACCACCACCAGGCTGTCATGCAGACAAATGTCAAAATAATAGGAAGGCACGAACTGGTTTTCCGCGGAGGGCTCTAGCGTGTACGTCGGTACAAGATCGACGATTTTTCCACGAACCCGTTTTTTAAACCATGCAAAACGCATCTTACAACGCCCGTTCCAAGACCTCAAGAATCTCTTTTTCAGTAAGAATGCCTTCACAGATCTTTTCTTCTTCAACATAGAAGGTCGGTACATAGTAATAATCGTACTGGTCAGCCAATTCCTTCTGACGGGATTCCTCGATCATGGTAATCTCAAGTCCCTGATATTTCGGATTTTTCAGCAGTTCTTCCATAATGGCCCGCGCCTGACGGCAATAAGGACAGTTTTCCAGATAAAACAGCTTGATTGCTTTCATATTCTCCTCCTGTCTTTTTACTTCAAAGGCTTCAAAATCTCTTTAAAAATATTTGTCAGCTCTTTTTTCTGGCTGGAAGACATCACTCCAACGCTTGGATCATAAGAATCTACGGCTCCTAAATGATCTCCAACAATCTCTCCATTAACAAAAACAAAGACCTGCGGAACATAAAACTCGGCGTTGCCCTCTTCATCATGATCCAAAAATTCATCGGCTAAAACCAAAAACCGCTCAATATCTTCATCGCTGATCTTATCCTCGCCGTTGACATCGACATAATATACCGTCAAGCCATATTCTTTAGCGATCTCATTGAGGATCGGAACAACCTGAATGCAGTATGGGCAGCCAGTATAGCCGTAATAAACTACCCCTGTGGCCTTCTCATCAAAGAAGCGAAGGCTTTCTTTGAACGTGATCCGCTTATAAACGTGATCGGTATCCGTAAATCCCTGATATCCGCTCATATCCACATCGACCGCTTTCAGATCATCCAGGTAATAATAAGTGGATTTATCGTATTTTTTTTCACAAGCCCCCAGGATCAACACCAACAATACTGCTAAAATACTTTTTACAATTTTCATTTTGATCTCCTATTCTATGCGGGTAACCTCAATCTGGTCGACAATTTCCTCTACTTTTTCCCGCGTTGCCAGTCCCTTGCTTAAGGCCGTAGCCGATCCGCACGCGCTGGCATATCGGAAAATGGTCAAAATATCGCGGGACCGAAGATAATTCATCAAAAAACCCGCAACCACGCTGTCGCCAGCTCCAGTCGTGCTGATGACCTTTCCGGCCGCAACACCGCTGTGGAAAACCCCATCGCGGTTGATCAGCAAAGCGCCGTCCGACCCCAAGGTCACCAGACAGTTTTCTGCTCCCATTTCAACGATCCGCTTCCCATGGGCAATGATATCTTCCCGGTTTCGAATCGGCTCATTAAAAATTGCTTCCATTTCTGCCAGATTTGGCTTCACTAATAGCGGCTGATATTTCAAAAATGCTTTCATCGTACTGGGCTTGCAGTCCAAAACGATCTTGACCCCATTTTCAGCACAGCGCTGCATCATCTGCTCTGCCATCTCAAAGCAGTTATCCGGGCAGGAGCCAGACAAGACCAGAATATCAATGTTGGTCAGCCGCTCTGCCCGCCGAAGCATCTGCCGCTTCTCCTCTTCGGTCACCTCCGGGCCTTTTGCATTCATCACCGTTTCCTTTTGCCCCAGCGCTTTGACATTGATTCGCGTACAGCCCTTGATATAGACAAAGCTGGGCTGGATATATTCATATTTTTCCAGCTTTTCGATGAAATATTCCCGCGTAAATCCGCCGACAAAACCCAGCGCCCGGCTTGGAATTTTCAGATTATTCAAAACGATCGACACATTGATCCCTTTGCCGCCCGGCTCAAAAAATTCCGCCTGACAGCGATTGGTCGTTCCAATCTTCAATTCATCAAATTCCATGTAATAATCCAGTGACGGATTCAGTGTACAAGTATAAATCATCACCAACCCTCCTTACGACTTGTTTTGTGTATTGTATCAGAAGTGAGCTCCATGCACAATTTTTTCAATCATCTTCAGCAGCAGCTGAACCATCATTTCCATTTCCTGGATGCAAGCTACCTCATAGCGTCCATGGCAGTTAGCTCCTCCGGTTCCAAGATTCGGACATGGCAGACCCATAAACGTCAGCCGGCTGCCGTCCGTTCCACCACGGGCAGAACTGCTACGCGGCGTCATGCCCAGCTCCTCAATGCTTGAACGCATCAATTCAATGATTTTAGGATGCTGGATCAATATTTCCTTCATGTTGCGATACGAACGCTCTATGCTAACACGTACCAGCGGCTGTCCATATTTCGCATTCAAAAACTGGGCAGCCTGATCAAAAAGGGCAATCTGACGTTCAAACTGAGTCGCATCATGATTGCGGATAATGTACTCCATCCGCGCTGATTCGGTTGCTCCGGTCAGCTCATGCAGATGATTAAATCCTTCAAAGCCCTCCGTATATTCCGGACGCTGCTGAACAGGCAGACATTGATGGAATTCCATCGCCACGTTCAAGGCATTGATCATCACATTTTTTGCAGATCCCGGATGAATGGATTTACCAGTAATTTTTACGACTGCAGTCGCCGCATTGAACGTTTCCAGACAATATTCCTCTGGTGCCCCGCCATCCAGGGTAAACGCATAATCAGCATGAAACTTTGCCACATCAAAATGATCCGCCCCTTCGCCAATTTCTTCATCCGGCGTAAAGGCAATCTTGATCGTGCCATGGGGAACCTCAGGATGCTCAAACAAGTATTCCACCACCGTCATGATTTCTGCAATCCCGGCTTTATCATCCGCTCCTAACAAGGTCGTTCCATCCGTGACGATCAAATCTTTTCCGATAAACCGCTGCATTCCGGGAAATTCACTGACTTGAAGGGTAACCTCCGGGTTCAGTTCAATGTCCTTGCCATCGTATTCCCGCAAAATCCGCGGCTTGACCTGTTCTCCACTGAACTCCGGTGAAGTATCCATATGAGCGATCAGCCCGATCACATCAGTCTTTTTATCGACATTGGCTGCGATCGTTCCATAAACAACCCCAAACTCATCCCGATGCGCATCCGTTACGCCCAACGCTTTGAGCTGCTCTACCAGCAGCTGAGCCAGTGCTGTTTGCCCTGGCGTACTAGGGACCGTCTTGGTCCGCGGATCAGAAGCAGTCGCCATCTTGCAGTACTGTATCAAACGTTCTTCTACTTTCATAAGCTATTCTCCTTTGTATTTCTGCCAGCGGCAGACATCAAATGTAAATTGTGTAAAGGTCGCATCAAAGCTGGAATCCAGCGGACTGCAGGCGTAAATTCCCACCCGCAGCGGCTGTCCCAAAGGATCCAGATGGAAGATCCGCATTTGCTTAAAATGCTGACCATCAAACGAATTTTCCACCTTAAAATCAAAACCGCGGCGATGCAGCCGGAAATACATGCTTTCAATATCACTGCTGATATTCATGCTTGACCAGTCAGAATAGCCATTCATCGTCACGATCGTAGAAAGCCGGCTGCTGGCATTGTCCATGTATTCCACACACATCTTAAACCAGCAGTTTTCAGTAATGTACACCACCAGACCGCACTGATCGAAGGGAGCCTTAAACTTAAATTCACAGCGCACGGTCACAGTGCCGTCTTCTGTGGAATGATAGTACAAGATCGGGGCATTGGTACGAACCGTATCATAATACGTCCTGCACCAAAGATCCGTATGCGGCTCCGTTGCCAGAATCAGTTTATTTTCATTTAAAATATAATATTCCGGCTCATTCATCCAATGACACCGCCGCATATCCACTTTCTGCATCTTCACTCACCTACACCCTTTTTATTATAGCTTTTTCCCCGCTTAAAAAAAAGGTTTTCCCCTAAAAAGCAGGGAAATCCCTTAAACCGGAACCCGAATATCATTGACTAGATTCTGCTGCATCCGCTCTTTGACCTTTGCCGGATCATTGCTTTGTCCCAAGGCCCACATCAATTTGGTCACTGCCGCTTCGCTGGTCATGTCATATACCTGAATGACCCCTTTGCGGATCGCTTTTTGACCGACCTCGTATTTGCTGAAGTCACTGTTTTCATACAAACACTGGCTGCAGACAACGACCGTAACCCCGGCATTCATCAATAGCTCCAGCTTGGCAGTCAGATCCCGTCGAATAAACGACAGCCCGCCAATGCCAAACGCTTCGACGACAACGCCCCGAATTCCCAGCGGAATCAGACAGTCAAACAGCTGCGGATTCAGTCCCGGGATCAGCTTGATCAGCACTACATCCTAACACCATCGATCAGTAAAGACATAAGGATGCGGCGGAAAATCTGTCACTTTCGTATTGATGGTCAAGCCGCGGCTGTCTACCCTTCCAGCCAGCTTTTGATTGACGCTTTCAAACGCATCAAACCCCTGTGTTTTCACCTTGACTGCCCGGGTCCCCAGAATGATCCGGCGATCAAAAGCCACATACACACCTGGAACCTGACTGGCCGCCATTGCGAAAGCACATCGCAAATTATCTACTCCATCACTCAGCGGATGCGACAGCGGCAGCTGAGAGCCGGTCAGCACAACCGGAATCGGGATCCCTAAAAGCATATACGACAAAGCACTGGCCGTATAGGCCATCGTATCTGTTCCATGGGTCAAAACGATCCCATCCACCTGCTGATACACCGCATGGATCCGCCGGGCAATCATCCGCCATTCCTCCGGCTGGATATTGGAGCTATCCAAGGTAAAAAGATCCTCTGTCACGATTTTAATGCCGCTGATCAGGGTCCCAATCGCCTGCAGCAAATCTGCAGCATCCTGACTAGGAACCAGACCGCTTTCACTGCTGACGGATGCAATCGTTCCCCCTGTTGTAATCCATAAAATTTTTTTCATCGCTGCTTTCCTCAGTTATAAATCGTAATATACGGCCGATCCTGCTGCCACATATGGGCCTTTTCAAGCAGTTCCGGCCTAAAATCCTGGTTGCTTTCTGCCGCTTTATAAACATAGTTTTCTCCCAGCTGCATCACCAGCTCTTCTGTGGCCACTGGATCATGCTCAGGATCAGCTGGCTGACGCATGACCACAAACACCTCAACTGGAACCGCCGTTTCAAACTGCAATGCTGCCTCGGCCTCTGGATCTGGCAAATATAAGCCAAAGACAGCCAGATCTGCACTTTCCAGATAACGAACATACAAACACAGCTCCTCGCTGACAACGGCTGGAACCGAAAAAAGAAAATTGAAGTACGGCATTTGGTAATAATCAACCTGATCATAGCGCGTCGGTGTCAAAGTTCCAAAATATTGTCCCTCTGCAATCAGCTCATCGGAAACCTGGCTATCCAATAAATCATAATTGATCGGGAAACCTTCGATACCAACTTCAACAATTGGAAGATGAAACGGATGGATCGGTTCTGCCTCAGTCTCCACTGCCAGAGCCCTCACTTCCAAGGTGAATTCCTGTTTTTCACCTGTTTGATCGATCCCCTTTAAAACATAGTGATAAATCCCCGGCTGGGTCGCTTTATAAGTAACTTGTTCAAAAAACAGTTTTCCATTTTCTACCGCCTTTACAAAATCCTTTAGCTGATAGTCCTCTCCAACATAGACCTGCGGATTTTCGACCCATATGACCTGCATCGGCTTTTTTGCAGCACAGCCGACGAACAGCAAAAGCATCACGACAAGCAGGCTTCCTGCTTTTTTCATCGACATCACTCCCCTGTTTTTATTTTACCGCAAATCGCAAAAATAATCTAATTCTTGCAGTGTTTTCCACGCAGGTCAATAAAAAAGCTTCAGACCTTGATCCAAAGCTTTTTTATCCATCTTGTCGGCAGATCCCACTAAAAATCGCTCGTCAGCATAAAAGTAAAGTGATTGCCATCCTGAACCTCCAGATTGCTGGCACCATCACAATACCCTGCCGCCGCACAGGCTTCATTGTCCTCCGATTCATAAAGCCACCAAGGGCCTTTGTCCCAGTCGCCTTCTACGCCCATCAATCCAAGGATCGTCATGCCATACTGACCTTCTTCGGTTTTCGCATTCAATTCCGGCGCATGATTGATCACATCCGCCAAGGTCTTGCACTCCGCTGGAACCGTTACCTCTCCATCAAATAAAATCTGATTATCTTTGGTCATATCAATCACCTGAATAGTCAACGTGATCGTTTCCTGCTCAACAGCTTCAGTGGGCTCCGGTGTAGCCGTGGCAGCTGGAGCAGAAGAAGCAGAGCAGGCAGTCAGGGTCACCATCAAAAGAATGGCAAGAAGAGCTTTAAAACTTTTTTTCATGTCATGGATTTCCTTTCTATTCGTTGTAATACCCGAAACAAGGGATGAAACAACAGCAGACAGGCTGCTGCACTCAATCCTCCTTGAATCAAAGAGGTTTTCAATCCAAGAATCAGGTAAAGCAGGGTCATTTTTTTGGAAAACAGCAGAAATGGCAGCTGCAGCAGCTGACCAGTCAAAAAAGATAAAAATCCGGTCAGCACAACAATCAAGCTAAAATGCTTGAGCAGCGTTTTTTTCAAGCTTCCTACCAGAGCCGAATAACACGGATAAATGATCAAATACATCATCGACCACGGAGTTACCCCCTGTTTCAGCAGGATGTTCAAAAATCCAAAGACCACAGCGGCAAGCACCGCTTCTTTCCACTCAAACACCAAGGCAAACAAAACAAGAGTCAGCGTAATGCATTCCAGATACAAAATCTCCGAAAAACTGCCAAATACCACCTGTTCAATGCAAGCCATGATCGCAATCCGAGTCAGCTTCCGGGCCTTCATAAATAGCTCCTGGAAACAAACGGAATTTCCGCGACATTTTCCTGGCGGTTCTCCCGCAGCGCCATTTGAAAATAAACATTGGACAATAGATTCAGAAAATCCAGCAAGCGCTGCGGAACCGGATGACCTTCCCGCTCAATCTGATATGCCAATCGCACAGCCGCTTTGGCCTCAGTACGCAAGCGATGCAGCCAGCAGGCGCCCAAGCTTCCCTGGGGTACGACAAACTGATGAATAGGCTCTAACAGCTGGTCATACAATTGATTAAGCCAAAGAAAATCACTTTCCTGGATCGCCAGCTTTCCTCGAATTGATCCATTACAGTGATAAATCAGTTCTGTCAGCTGCGCCAGTTCTGGATTGTGCTTCACAAAATGAACGGCTAAAGCATTATCGCTAGCCAGCTGATCCGTCAGGATCTCATAATCACACATCCTGCTTTCTTCCTTTAAAAAGCTGTAAGCACAGCATCGCGCATCGTTCATCCCATCTCCTCCTTCCATAAAAAAAGACCCGGTTTTCCAGGTCAGAAAAGGCTAAAAAAACGCCCAATTCCTGCACCCAGAGGAAAGAACTGCAAGACATCTCAGGCAGGTCTACCGGCTCTGCATCTTTTTACTTTTCGACCTTCCCGTTTTCACAGTGGTTTCTTCGAATTTCATCCGCATCACGGTTGCTGGGGCAGCTGAAGCTTTCACTTCATTCCCTGTCAGGCCCATCAGGGCACCTAAGTGTCGGGTTCATTGTATCATAGCTTCAAACAATTGACCAGTCTTTCCTCGTTGTCTTTTTTTATCAAAGTCAGACAAAAAAAGACAGGACTTCCTGTCTTTTATTTGAATTTCACGGCTGTTCCGTAAGCAATCACTTCTGCTGCCCCCTGCATTATTGCACTGGATGCATAGCGCATGCAGACAACTGCGTCCGCTCCCAGGGACTCAGCATCCTCAACCATGCGCTTGGTCGCAATCGCTCGCGCCTCATTCATCATTTCTGTATATCCCTTCAGTTCTCCGCCCACCAGCGTTTTAAAACCAGCCCCGATATCCTTGCCAATATGCTTGGACTGGATCGTCGCGCCACGAACCAAACCCAGGGTCTCCAATTCCTTTCCGCT
>CALVGQ010000078.1 GCA_944327135.1 uncultured Erysipelotrichaceae bacterium
ATTTTTGCATGCCACAATCTGAAAAAGATGGCAATTTGGAACGGGATAGGATAGATAGGGATCCCGATTTTTTTTATGTATCCAGCAAGATCAGGACGAAAACGTTAAAAATTAGAATTCAAACCAATTAAAAAGCCCCTTCCTCTCATTATAAAGTGAAATACAGAGGCTTTTGTCAACACTCTGAAAATAGACCTTGGGTCTATTTTGTGAGCGTGTCCAGAACTTTATCCAAATTCTGTGGAGCGCTTTCTTTAAATTCGATAGCGATCGCATCTTCTTTTCCATAGCGGGGAATGATGTGTACATGCATATGATCGACGGACTGTCCAGCGACTTCGTTGCAGTTCATTAAAATATTGCAGCCTAAGGCATGACATTTTTGAGTAATTTGCTGAGCTAGCTGACGCGTTACCTCCATGATGCGAGCTGTTGTTAAAGCGTCAGCTTCCAATAGATTGCGGACGTGCTGTTTGGGCATCACTAGCGTATGCCCAAATGTCACTTGAGAAAGATCGAGGATGGCCAGCACATGCTCATCTTCGTAAACCACTTTAGAGGGGATTTCATGTTGAATAATTTTGCAGAATACGCACATTGTATCGTCTTCCTTTCTTTGTTCTCATTATAATGAAAAAGAGGCGTTTTGAACAGAAAAAAAGAACGTTTCAAACGTTCTTTTACTGATTTAGAAGATCGGAATAATTTGCATAGACCTGATTGTACAGATCGATATCGTAAATCCGGAAATCATATTCTTTGAAATAATATTGAATCGATTCATCTGCGATGGCAGAGATGGTCGCAATCGCTGCAACTGCCTCATCTTTTAGCTCGGCAGGATCACTGCTGTTAACCAAAAGCAAATAATAAGCAGAACCATCATCATTGGCAATGACATCCCCGATGACTCCTGCGGTCTGGGTAGTAATTGCATATTGAACGACCGTTTCAAAGGTACTGGACGAAGTAACAAGCTGAGATGCTCCATCGACCAAAGAACCTTTTTCTGTAGCTACTTCTGCAAAATCTTGACCGTTGTTGACGGCTTCCAATGCAGCCTGAGCGGTTTCTTCATTGTCGAATTTCATCAGTTGAATTTTCCGCGGAGTATATTTTTGGGCCAAGGTATCATAATTCGCTTCCGTATACTTGACGTATAGCTGCTGCAGCTGTTCGTTTTGAATCAGCATTTCGCGATAATCTTCGGTATCAGCGAATCCCTGAGACTGAAGATACGACTCAAAACTGTCCCCTAGCATCGTTGCATAAAGATCCATGGTGGAATCTACATTTTGCGTCATCTCGTCTGTAATCTGGACCTCGTTGTCTAAAATGATTTTCTGGGCATTGCTGACGGCAAAGTAACTTCCGCCGTAATTGGTCATAAAACTATACAGATCCTGCCGGCTATAGGTTTTTCCACCCAGAGTCACGACTGCTTCATTGCCATTAGTAATTTTAGCTGAGGCATCGGAGCAACCACATAGAGTCAGCAGGATGCAGGCTAATAAAATCAGGGTCTTTTTCATTCTTCATTTCCTCCTTCTAAACCTAGATAGCTCAGAAGAGTTTCTTCCAGAGTACTGTCAGAGAAAGTTAAGCCCATTTCTTTGGCTTTGTTCCAAATTCCCTCTGCAACCAGCGTAGGATTGCTGCTATTGAGCCCATCATAGAATTCATCGTAATTCTTTAAGCTTTCTAATGTAGCAGCATCACATTTGATGCGATGATAGCCATACTCTGTTTTGACCCAGTCGCTCACTTCACCTTCATTCAACTGCATGGCAGCATCCAGAAACTCTGAGACAAAACTGGTATGAATGTCGCTATATCCAAGCGATCCGTTGTTGGAAGCAGATGAATCATCGGAATAGCTGGCTGCCACTTCTCCAAAGTCTTGACCTTCCTGCAAGGCCGTATCAATTTCAGCCATTTTGGCCTGTTCTTCCTCAGTTGGGTTATCTGGATCTTCCATTGAAACTAAAATATGTGAAAGGATCCGTGGCTTGAGCGATTCATCATAGGCGCCTTCCAACAGCTGTTTGGCAAATGTTTCATATTTCTGACTGTCGATGAAATACTGCTCCAGCTCATCCAAAGAGTTATAGCCAACCGCCTGAATGGCTTGAAGAAGTACCGATTCGTAATCTGCTCCATAGGAACTTTTGAATTGTGCTGTTACCGTATCGGCATTGGTCTTGGCATTGTCTTTCATTTCATCCGTGGTTTCTACCGCTGCATCCACTACGCTTCGCTGAATGAACTGATAGACACCAGCAGCTCCCAGCTGGTCAAAGAGCTGATCGTAGAATTCGTCTGCGGTAATGTTATTCTCTCCAATCGAGTAGACGACATCTTTGCCGTCTACTTTTTTTCCTGGTAAAAGACCTTGGGTTTGATCCCAGGCAAAATAACCGATGCCTGCAACCAGAAGTATACCGACCAAGACGACAAACCAGTATTTTTTTAAGTTTTCTTTCATGGTATTCCTCCTAAATAATGAAACCTTATCCATTATATTTGATTTGTCGGTACTTTTCAAACGATTTGGACACTTTCCGGCTGAATTTTATGTGAACAGGCGGAATAATAAATCACCACTAAAAAAATGTTTATGCTATAATCATACAGGAACAAAACAGAATTGCCTAGAAAGGATGATTGATTTGAATCAACTGATCATAAAAGATTTACATGTCGAAATTGATGGCAAGGAAATTCTGAAAGGAATTGATTTGACCGTCAGCGAAAAGGAAACCCATGCTTTGATGGGACCGAATGGCAATGGAAAAAGTACGTTGCTGGCTACCATCATGGGCCACCCGAAATACAAAGTCACCCAAGGAAGCATCACCTATGGCGGCCAGGATGTTTTGGCCATGGAAGTTGACGAACGCAGTCGTGCAGGACTTTTTTTGGCTATGCAGTATCCGCAGGAAATTAGCGGGGTGACCAATTCTGATTTTTTACGTTCGGCCATCAATGCACGTTTAGAAAAACCGATTTCGCTGTTTCAATTTATTAAGGAAATGGAAGGAACGATCAAAGAGCTAGAAATGAAGCCGGATTTGGCTCATCGTTTCTTGAATGAAGGCTTTTCCGGTGGAGAAAAGAAGCGCAATGAGATCGTTCAGATGAAAATGTTGAAACCGTCTTTTGCAATGCTGGATGAGATTGACAGTGGATTGGATGTCGATGCTTTAAAAATCGTTGCGAATGCACTGGTAAAAATGCAAAAGGAAAGCAAGATGGGAATGTTGGTCGTTTCTCATTATGAGCGGTTTTATCAGCTGCTCAAACCTACTCATGCGCATGTGCTGATCGATGGAAGAATTATCGTCAGCGGAGGGCTGGATTTGGTAAGCAAAATTGACCGGGAAGGGTATGATTGGCTGATTCAGCAGTATGGTGTCAAACCAACCATTGAAAACAAGAAAAAACCGGTGTTCAGTTTAGGCAGCTGCGCTGCTAGCAAGCAGGGTAAGTAAGCATGGAAAGCTTGAAACTGGATAAAAGTGAACGAATCGAGATCCGGCAGGATCGATCATTTCAAATTAGTATTGACAGTGAAAATGAAGTAACGCTGTCTTTAGCGATTGCAGCTGGGGTTCGATGCAGCTTGTTTGTGGAATGTTTGCGAGCAAAAGCGGTCCATCTTTGCCTGGAAGGACAGTCAGAAAGCATGACGACCTTGTTGTTTTGGAATCGTTGTGATACAGCGATGATGTTTCACGATGAAGTTCATCTGTACCGGAATGCGGTCTTGAATCTTTCTTATGGAGAATTGGCACAAGGGGATTTTCGACGTAAGGCAGCTTTGCATTTGGATGAAGAAGGAGCTTCTTTAACCTTGCGGACCGCAACGCTTTCGCAATCCGAAAAAAATTATCAGATCAATTGTATCCATCATGCACGTCATACTCGCTCAGAAATGAAAAATTATTTTGTTTTGCTGGAGGGGGGCAGCTGTCGGATGGAGGCAGTCGGAAAGATTGAGAAAGGAGCAGGCCAGTCGCAAAGTCATCAGGTTTCCCGTGGTTTGACTTTCGATCAGCAGCAGCGAGCCGTCATTCTTCCGCAATTGCTGATTGATGAAAATGATGTTGAAGCCAGCCATGCAACGACATTGGGACAGATCGATGAGGAACAGATGTATTATCTTCAAAGCCGTGGATTAACCCGAAAAGAAGCAATGCAGCTGATTACAACCGGCTATCTTTTGCCAGTGGCGGAGGCGATTGAAGATGAACGCCTTCGTCAGCGTTGTCAGGATGAAATTGAAATGAAGGTGAATGAGTCATGTTCGATGTAGAAAAAATCAGGAAGGACTTTCCGATGATTCAGAATCATCCGGAATTGGTGTATTTGGATAATGGCGCGACGACCTTTAAACCGCAATGTGTGATTGATGCGGTAAACCGGTATTATACGGAATCTTGCTGCAACATTCACCGTGGTGATTATGATTTATCCTTTGAGGTTTCCAAGGCGTATGACGAAACTCGAAAAATCGTGGCGGATTTTATCGGGGCTAACCAAGATCAGGAAATTGTTTTCTGTGCCGGAGCCAGTGCGGCGCTCAATTTGGTGGCTGAAGGATATGGTGCGAAATTCTTGCAGCCAGGGGACATTGTTCTTTCGACAGAGGCAGAGCATGCTTCTAACATTCTTCCGTGGTTTCGGGTGTGTGAGAAAAGGCAGGCGGTATTGAACTATATTCCGCTGACTGAAAAGGGAGAGCTAACGATCGAGCATTTTCGCAGCGTCATGAATGAGCGGGTCAAAGTCGTGGCGGTAGCGAATGTGACCAATGTGCTGGGCTATCCGGTTCCAATCAAGGAAATATGTGCTATTGCTCATGAGTATGGTGCGATTGTCGTTTGTGACGGTGCACAGGCAGTGCCCCATATTCCGGTCAATGTGGTGGATTGGGGCGTTGATTTTCTGGCTTTCAGCGCACATAAATTGTGTGGCCCGACGGGTGTAGGCGTGCTTTATGGCCGCTTTGATTTATTGGAAAAAATGGATCCGGCCCTGTTGGGGGGAGGAAGCAATGCTCGATTTGATATGTGTGGTAATATCTTGCTGAAAAATCCGCCTTTTAAATTTGAGGCGGGAACACCGGCAATCGAAGCGACCCTGGGCATGGCGGCAGCGTTGAAATATGTGCGCTCAATTGGAATGGACCAGATTGCAGCGTATGAGGAAGCACTGAAAAAGTATTGTGTGGAAAAAATGAAGCAGCTGGATCATGTGATTTTATATAATGCGGATTCTCCAACAGGCTTGGTCGCCTTCAACGTAAAAGGGGTCTTTGCACAGGATGCTGCATCGTACTTGAATTCTCGTCACATTGCTGTGCGGGCAGGCAATCATTGTGCTAAGATTTTGATGGAAGTGCTGAAAACCTCGGAAACGATCCGGGCTAGCTTTGCTTTTTATAATACCTTTGCGGAAGTGGATGCATTTGTTCAGGCCGTCAGCGAAATCACCTTGGAAAATTGTGTTGGTTTGTTTTTTTAAGGAGGGAAGAAGATGAATTATTTTGACGATCCGGCTACACTGCGCCAGATTATCATGGATCACTACCAATATCCGCGCAATCATGCTTTGAAATCGGATGAAAATTATCATGAAGTGCATATGGCCTCGGAAAGCTGCATCGATGATATTCGGGTCCAGGCCTGTTTTGAGTCTGGTAAGATCAAAGACATCTGCTTTGATGGTGTTGCATGTACGATTTCTACTTCTTCGACATCGATCATGACCGAACTGCTGAATGGAAAAAGTCTAGAAGAGGCCAAGCAGATCATTGCGAATTACATGAATATGATTGATGAAAAGGATTATGATCCAGCGCTTTTGGAGGAAGCTGTAGCTTTTAAAAATGTGTCCAAGCAGGCCAATCGGATCAAATGTGCAACGATTGGCTGGAAAGCAATTCAGGAGCTGATTGAAGAACAGGAGAAACAAGATGAGTGAAAAGAAAACGGTTCTTGAGACGCAGGACCATTACAAATATGGATTTCATGATGAAGACGTTAGTGTGTTCAATACTGGGAAAGGGCTGAGTGAAGCAACGGTCCGGGCTATTTCAAAGGCGAAAAATGAACCGGAATGGATGCTGGAGTTTCGCTTGAATGCATTGCGGATTTTTGAGAAAACTCCGGCACCTACCTGGGGTCCCGATGTTTCTGGTCTGGATTATGAGGACTATACCTATTTCATTCGTTCTAGCCAGCGAACGGAATCGGACTGGGAAGAAGTTCCGGATTCGATCAAGCAGACTTTTGATCGACTAGGTATTCCGGAAGCAGAAAGAAAATTTTTAGCTGGTGTGACAACCCAGTATGAGTCTGAAGCGGTGTATCATAATATGCTGGAGGAGGTCGAACAAAAAGGAGTTTTGTTTTATGACACGGATACCGCTTTAAGAGAATGTCCGGAGCTGTTTCGGCAATATTTTTCCAAGCTGGTCCCTCCGACGGATAATAAATTTGCCGCATTGAACAGCGCTGTTTGGTCTGGAGGCTCGTTTATTTATGTTCCGCCTCATGTCAAACTGGATAAGCCTTTGCAGTCGTATTTTCGAATCAATTCAGAGCGGATGGGACAGTTTGAAAGAACGCTGATTATCGTCGATGAGGGAGCGGACGTTCATTATGTTGAAGGCTGTACAGCACCAATTTATTCTAAAGACAGTCTGCATGCGGCGGTTGTAGAGATTTTTGTTGGAAAAGGCGCAAAGTGCCGATATTCAACCGTTCAGAACTGGTCTGATAATATCATCAATCTGGTAACCAAGCGAGCTTACGTGAAAGAGAATGGAACGATGGAATGGATTGATGGCAACATTGGCTCTCGGGTTAATATGAAATATCCGGCATGCATTCTGGCGGAAGAAGGGGCACGAGGCCTAACTGTTTCGATTGCGGTAGCCAGTGCGAATCAGTTTCAGGATGCTGGTGCTAAGATGATTCATTTGGCCCCTAATACCTCCAGTACGATCATTTCCAAGTCGGTTTCCCGGCGCGGCGGTAAAGTCAATTATCGGGGATTGGTCCATCATGGTAAAAATGCGATTCATGCCAAAAGCCATGTGGAGTGTGATACGTTGATCCTAGATGAATTTTCAACCAGTGATACGATTCCGGAAAATCGCAGTGATTGTCAAAATAGCACGATCGAACATGAAGCGACGGTTTCTAAAATCTCCGAGGAGCAGCTGTTTTATCTGATGTCACGGGGATTATCTCGAGCGAAGGCAACAGAGATGATCGTAATGGGTTTTCTGGAACCATTTACCAGTGAATTGCCAATGGAGTATGCAGTCGAGTTAAATCAGCTGTTAAAGCTGGATATGGAAGGTTCCATTGGATAAAACGGCGATTCGAACAATGCTGCTGGAAAAAAGGAGAGCTTTTCCGTTGAAGCAGCGACAGCGGGCGGACCAGATCATTCAAAAAAAAGCTTGGAAACTTTGCCAGACAGTGGAAAGAATTGGAATCTATGTCAGTTTGCCGGAAGAAGTAGATACGCAGCAGCTGATTTGCAGGATGCTTTCAGCAGGAAAAAAAGTATATGTCCCGCGGTGTCAGCAAAAGACCTTGACCTTTCATCAGATTC
>CALVGQ010000079.1 GCA_944327135.1 uncultured Erysipelotrichaceae bacterium
ATCCTCCTGAATCTAAAAAATATCAGAAGGGGAAAAATAATCAACAGGAAGCAGCAGGAACTGATCATGACATGGCTGAGACATTTTCCCTGAACATCTATTGAGACAATATCACTAATCAATCACAGTATTTCTCTAAAAACAGCACATGAGTTGACAACTAAGGTCAGGTATGTTATATCAGCTTTGATAAAGATTTTTTATTATATGGGGGATCATTTTATGAAACGAACTCGAAATTACTCAAGATTTTTCGCCAGGCTTTTCATGTTCTCACTGCTTCTTTTGATCTATGGATGTTCCGCAGATTCTGCCAATCACTCGCAGAACAACGAAACCGCTTTACCAAGCAGTCAAGGCGATTCAACACTGCCTTCTGTTTACTATGGCAACAATCGTACCGTTTTTGTTTCCGAAAATGATGAATATGTCTATGTATCGGATACCACCAAGATCCTCGGTATTTCCAAAGCTGATGGGTCCACCACAGAAATATTTAGCGCGGATACCAATCAATACAATGCTATTCCATTTTTTGAAGCTTTTGGTCATCGTGTCTATATCATGACCATTGACGGTAAATTGCACAGTGTTGCTAGCGACGGCTCTGATCCGCAAACGGCTAGCTTACCAGAGACCATTACTGTCAATAACGATACCATCGTGAATGGCTATGCTTATGACAAGGGACTTTATCTCATCTTTGGCTTTAGCGGTGACGGTGGTACCTGGCAAATCAGCGATGACCCGCTGACCTTAGAGGAAGCCAGCGCGGATATTGCCAGCCAGATCGCGCTAGAGGATGGCAGTGTGCTTCGGATCGAAACGGATCCTGATAACTTGACGACTCACCTCTATCGTGTTACTCAAGAGAATAAAACAGAAATCACTGGACCGGATGAAGCGATCATGACCAATCTAATGGATGTTGATGCGGATTACCTATACTACTGTGCCAATGATGCTCAAACAATGCAATTGAACGTCTACAAAGCAGCGCTGGATGGAAGCAGCAAAACCATGTTGGCAAGCGTGCCTGAATATCGCATGGTCTACTTTGACCAGCAAAACGTCTATCTCGATACCTATGAGGGGGTATTGATTTTTGATAAGGTCAGTGGTCAGCAAACCGGAACCTATCAAGTAGAAAATGCTATTTTTGAGATCATCGATGGCAAAGCGGTCTACTATATGGATGGTTTCTATGTAGAGATCGCTACTGGTGAAAAAGTTCAATTTCAATAAGAGTACCCTGAATCGTTCCTTTTTCCAATCAGCATCAAATGCTGATTGGTTTTTTTATCTTTCATCTCAAAATGGATGCTTTGTCGAGGTTAGGATCTTGAACCTTTATTTTACGGCATCCCAAGAAGCAGAAGACTGATCTCCATGAGCTTCTGCTTTTTTATTTGTTGGACATTCTTGACAAAGGCTGCAGTGATCTGATCCATTTGCCCTTTGTCTGGATTATCGATACGATGAGCATGAAGCTTTGATCACCCGATCGACTCCCCTTTCTGGATATTTTCTATTCGCTGTGATAGGATAAATAAGTATTGATCTTGCGATCAAAGAAAGACATTCACAAAATGAATATACGAAAGGAGATCCTTATGCCTTGTACAACGATTTTAGTTGGCAAAAAAGCCACTCATGATGGTTCAACGATCATAGCACGTAATGATGATGGAGGCTTTGAAGCCAAAAAAATTTTATCTCATCCGGCTAAAACTGAAGCATCCACTTACAAAACGGTGATTTCTCATTTGACCGTGGAATTGCCTGAAAATGCCCTGCGTTATACGGATTGCCCAAATGTCAGCCAAACCCAGGGAGTATGGCCTGCCTGCGGCATCAATGAAGCCAACGTCGCGATGACCGCCACCGAAACGATTACCAGCAACCCGCGTGTGATCGGAGCCGACCCGTATGTCCGCTATCAAGCCAAAAAAGGCCGCAATACCAAAGAAGTGCCTGGAGGGATTGGAGAAGAAGATCTAGTAACCTTGGTGCTTCCCTACATTCGCTCAGCACGAGAAGGGGTGCTTCGTACAGGGGCCTTATTAGAAAAATATGGTACTTATGAAGCCAATGGGATGGCCTTTGCGGATGCCGATGAAATCTGGTGGATGGAAACGATCGGAGGGCATCATTGGATTGCGAAACGGGTACCAGAGGATCGTGTTGTCATCATGCCCAACCAATTCGGTTTAGATCATTTCGATTTTGATGATGCTTATGGCAAACAAGAAGCCAATTTATGTTCAGCAGATTTAAAAGAATTCGTGACAAAATATCACCTCGCCCTAGATACAGGAACGGATTTTAATCCACGGTTGGCCTTTGGTTCACGTTCTGATGCTGACCATATCTATAACACTCCTCGGGCTTGGTTCATGGGCAGATATTTACAGCCGCGCAGCTATCAATGGGACGGTGAAAATGCTGACTTCACGCCTGAAAGCAATGATATCCCGTGGTCTTTTGTTCCGGAAAGAAAGATCACCATTTCCGATGTCCGCTATCTGCTAGGTTCTTATTATCAAGGAACGCCTTATGATCCCTATGATAAGCAGGCAGCACATAGAGGAAAGTATCGTACCATTGCCGTTCCAAACAGTGATGTTTGCGGCATCATGCAAATTCGTGGATATTTGCCGGCAGCGATCCAGGGAGTGGAATGGCTGTCTCTAGGAGGCAGCGGCTTTACTGCCTGCTTCCCTGTGTATGCCAATGTATCTGAATTCCCAAAATATATCAGCAAGACCACCGATACCGTCTCTACTGAGTCGATGTATTGGCACAGCCGGATCATTGCGGCCTTGACTGATGCCCACATGGGAAATGCATTATTGTTTGATGAACGATATATCCATGCGGTCATGAATCAAGCTCAACAATTCCTATATGAATATGATGCCAAGATCCAGGCAGGAGCCGATGTAAAGATTTTAAAGGAAGCCAACAACAAAATTATGAACATGGTCAAGACCGAATCCGATAAAGCGCTCGCGCAAATCCTTAGAAATGCCTCCGAGCACATGAAAATTCGTTATCATCGAGGAGACAACTGATCCTTCAGCTAATTTAGATTGAAAAAGGATAGATCCTATGAAATTGTTACTGGATCTATCTTTTTTATGCTTTAATCTGAAAGAGGACTTTTTTAGCTTGTTTTACACATATTCTATCTCTTATTTTATCTATCCTCGTTTTTATTGAAATTAATCCGAATGTCATCGAAAGGCTTTAGAAAATTTCTTGATGAAATGCCCTCTAGCTATTTCGACAATCCATAAAATAAGTGCTTAAATCGCTGTAAAAATATAAACTTTATTGAATTCTATTTGTCTTTGTATTCTATTAAACAAGACATTGACAAGTAAACTTGGCATATATTATTATTTTGCCAAGTAAACTTGGTAATGGAGAGTTTTATGAATAAGGAAAATATCTTAGAAAGAAGCAGAAAAGAAAACAAGAACGGCGATGAACGTGAAAAGCAGATCGATCTTGCCTCTTATGCCTATGGCGCGATTTTTCTAATCGTCTCATTTATCGCTTTAGTTATCATCAAAATTCTAGTAAAAGGAAATGGGATAAACGATATTTTATTTATGTTTGAAATGTATCTCAGTGCACTGTTCTTATATAAATACAAGAAACTAAAAACCATAGCGAATTTGGGATTGTTCTTGGTGTGGATCGTTGCTTCTTTGATCAACCTGTATTTATTCATTGTCAGAGGATAACTCTATGAATGAGGAGCTGATTTTAAAAAACAAACTCAAAGAAGCAAGAACCGAGGCAAAACTTTCCCAGCAACAGCTAGCTGATATGGTCGGTGTTTCAAGAAATACCATTAGTTCCATTGAAACCGGGCAGTTTCATCCGACCGCTAAGCTAGCATTGATATTATGCATTGCCTTGGATAAAAAATTTGAAGATCTCTTCTATTTTGAGGATCAATGGTCCTTTTTAGATTTCAAATAACGACTGCCTCTAAAATTTGCATATTTCTCATCTTTCGATCAAAGAGCTCTCATAAAGCAAAGCAGGAGCGATGAAGAAGTTCTTGAATAAGAAATACCATTTAATCTTAATCTGATCCTCCAATGTTTGATGGATCTAAAGAACAGGCTCATCAAACAAGGAAGATAGACTGATACCATGGATCTTCCTGTCCAATTTTTTAGATGTGAAAGGTCCCATCTGATCAACATCACGTCCTCTGTTTGAAGTCATTTGATCTTCGATTCAGAGGATTTTTTATACATCCAAAAACCTTGGTACTTTCCAGCATCGCATCGACGCAGTGAAAATTAGCGTTCACCAAGCCCCCTTAAGATATCGTCTAATTCAGGACTTTCTTTTAAAAAAGATGTTTCTTCATCTTCTGATATAGACTGCAGGAGATTCTTTTGCAGTGTTTTACCAAAATCTTGATCCACTTCTTTTGTTTTCATGTGTTGGTAAAGCGGCGATTGATTAACCTCCCATTTCTTCGTTAAAGATCGAAGCATAGGAACGACTACCTTCAAGCATTTTGTACGATCTTTCAGAGCTGAATATAACAGAAAATGTGCCACATAGCTGTTATATTCCCACAAATCAAATATTTTAGCGGCTTGTTCATCGACACCTGCGATATAAGCGGCATCATCAACTCGCATCTCTTTGATAGCTATCTCCATTAAGGTCAAAAGAGCCTCGTGGATCTCATTCGTTAGCGACAGCAATTTCTCTTCTGTAATTTTAGCGGCTTGATTCAACTCCCCCTGCGCAATATATATTTTTGCTTGGATCTGTTTTTGATCTACTGAGCTTGGCTTTGACATCGAATCTAAAAGAGTCTGGGCTTGTACATAGTCTTCTTTTTGTATGCAATCGAAAATCAAATGCGAAAGGGCTTGATCTTTGATCGATAGATTATCACTTAAAGCCGCTCGCTGATATAAAGACATAATTTCTGATTGGTACTCTTCTAAGCGTTCATCTTTTGGAGCTTTAATTTTAAGAGCTCCATCTAACAGCATTGCCAATCCACAGATCAATGGATCGCAAGTAGGAAACTCTTTCAATTTTGATATGGCCATATCATATCCAACAATAAATCCGTCTTTCTCAATGATCTCACTTACTTGATTTAGAAATAATACTATTTCTTGATCTGTAAGATCCTTTTGAAAAGACAATAAAGTATTTAAATCTGTATCCAATAGTCTAGCAAGAGCAGGAAGCAATAAGATATCTGGATATGAAATTCCTTTTTCCCACTTATTGACAGCAGGGGCAGTTACACCTAAATATGTTGCTACTTGCTCCTGAGTAAAATGTAGAGCCAGGCGGCGTTCTCGAATAATTTTATGCATTTTCATGATGTATCTTCCTTTCGCAATGTTTATTTCCATCATCATTTTAACAGCGGAAAACATCATGATCTATTGAATGATCGTTAACTTTGAGGGAAAATGATTAACCATTCATCAACCCGATCTAATCATCTCAAATGTTGTATTTTGTGTGATCGTTCAGGATATAAAAAAGAGCCTCTGCATCAAATACAAAGACTCAATTGAAGTGAATAGAAATTCCTGCTTCTTAAACACAAGGACTAAAACAGCCATCGCAATAAGGATCACCAACGCTACAAAAACGATACCAATAGTTTTTAATCTTCTCATTATCGCATGGACGATGATCTTTTGAATATCGTTATTTTAAAGATCATCGATACGGACATTAAAGGCTTTTGACAAGAGCTTTAATTGCTCAAAATTGGCGGCGTTCCCAATTATAGATCATCTATCTTGTAACAACGATATCACCTAATGTTGCCCTAACTTTCATCATCAATCTATCCGATTTCCTGTTTTATCTTCTAGCGAAGATCTTTGAAATCGTTCCAAAGTTATTTAACCTTGATAGACTCGATGGCATATGAGCTCGCTTTCCTTCGGTCAATGAGTATCTAAATACTTCAAAAGGGATCTCCTCATGCATTTCTTGTTATCTTACCTAATAGTGAAATGAAACAATTGCCACAGCCACAAAATCGAATTGCATTAAAACCATTAAAAGACCTCTTGCACAAAATCAATAGACGGACAAACGCCCATGGACCAGTCCATCTTGATACCTATTCAACAAGACCATTCCGGCTAAGATCGCTGCATTGAATGATAAAAATAATTTTTAAGAAAATATCTATGATTTTTGAAAAAGATATGGTAAAATTCCTTAAATTAAACAAGGCTGAATGTTGAAATTAGGTTGACCCTATCTTAAGAAGTGGTATACCCTTGAATATCGCTAGTTACGGTAAAACATACTCCCACTTAGATCGCATAAGGTTTTCTTATTCAGACCTTGTTTGGCGGTAATCGAAAGCAGTGTTTTGCAGTGTATGCTGCTTCGGTTGCTCAAGCTTTTTATATTTTGTAGGGGGACTTAAGATGAAAAAGATTTTTGCATTGACACTTGCTTTGATTATGCTGATGTCGCTGAGCGGCTGCAACGGCGCTGGAGATACTCAATCACCGGCAGACAATAATCTGAGCAGTCAACAAGATGAAAATGAAAGAAGCAAAGCCACGGAATTCATATTTGAGCTAGATGCAGAAGAAGAGCTTACGGTTAAAAACCTCATTTTTGATGAGGATGTAACAATCATCGGTGATTTTGGAACTATCATTTTTGAGAACTGCGAATTTAACGGTGATATTATCAATACCGCAGAACAGTTTACCAGAGTCGTCCTTCCTGATGGAACAACCGTAAACGGTAATTGTGTGTTCAAAAACACAACCAAAGAAGCAACAATGGACACTCCCATGCCTAAATTTGTCAGTCCTAATACTTTGAATATTGTATGTGAGGATTGCATTGGTTCATGTATCTTAGAGAACATGGAAGCGACCATTATATTCAACGGAGAAACCTACTCCATGGCTGATGTGGAATTCTTTTACGATGCCACTACAAATGAGCTTGTTCCTTATGAAGGACAGGAGGTATCTTCATTCTTTGTTGGCCAATGGTGGGAAAATGGGGAAAAGATATTACAAATGTTTTGTGAATGATTGGGAAATAGTATAATACCGAAATAGAATAATACTATCCTCTCGAAAAGCAGCAAAAACAAGAATAACATCCCTCGTGAGGCAGGAATTTTATCCCTAAAAGCATTACAATCACATAGACATTCAAAGGGCGAAGATACCGTTAAAAAGTAGCTTCGCCCTTCGTTTATGCTATGTATGAACCAATTCGTTGTTGAAAACCGTTCTTGCACACGCTTGAATGCAGGAACTGTTCGCTTGAGAAGTCCGGTTTAGTCCATAAAAAACCGCATCTCTGCCCCCTGATTGAATCCCCCTCCTCTTTCACCAAAATCGTAATAGAAGAATAGACCCCACGCATAATTCTGTTCTTCTTCATAAAATCATTTTCTTCCCATTATCCTATGTATTAAAAGCGTGCTTATTGGAGTTAAGTGCTCCCTTCCCCTATTTAAACAAAATGCAATGAAATACACACCCATACAATGTAAAATTGCTTAATTATTTTAAAAATTCTTCATACAGACAACAATATGAGAATAACATTTGAAATATGGATCGATGTTAGCCTGCGTTGCTTGTAGCAACGACAGTTTTAGTATTTAATGAGCTTGTAAAACAAGGAGATCTAAATTATGTTAAGCAAGAATATCAGAACTCTACGAAACGCAAAAGGACTTTCACAAGAAGAGCTAGCAATCAAACTAAATGTTGTAAGACAGACGATATCTAAATGGGAGCAAGATCTATCGGTTCCAGATGCCGGTATGCTTATTCGTTTAGCAGAAGAACTGGATACTTCTGTTAGTGCTTTATTGGGCGATGAGATTGCTGTTGATAATAACAGTAATGATTTAAAAGCTCTCTCAGAAAAACTTGAGGTCATCAATCTTCAGTTAGCTAAAAGAACCGAGAAAAAGATCGAAGCGATCCGCTACTTTCTTATAGGAATATGTGTACTCATTGTATTGGTTTTTATTGTAATAGCTCTAACTAGCAACGAATTTATGACTTGGGATGATAACGATCCAGAATTAGCGGTAGCCGGTACGATCCTTCACGGTATTAGTTGGCTATTCGTTAGAATTGCTCCACTCATGCTTATTGGCACCATTACAGGAATTGTTTTGACATATAAAAGAAGATGAACCATCCCATCGTTTTGGTGACATAATAATTGTAATTTCTAATACAGCTAATCTTAAAGTAACCAAAAATGCTGAAAATAAATTCACCAATATTGGTAAATTTATATCAGCTTAGGGTTACTTTTTATATACTTTTTTTGAAAGGTATATAACGGGTAATATTATG
>CALVGQ010000080.1 GCA_944327135.1 uncultured Erysipelotrichaceae bacterium
CTCATTTTCAGGTAGACGTGTATTAGCCCATATATCGTCCTTGTTACGGCTTTACAGGCGGAAAGGACATCTATGACACGCGCTCCGCCCACCTTCGATTTGAAACAACCCTAATCAAATTCAAATCAAATCGGAGGTAAAAATGAGTAAACATAATTATCACATGACAAAGAATACAGATGGTTCAAAATCTTGCTATGTAAAAGCGTTTGGAGAATGGATAAAAACTTCTGAAGAAGTCTTTAATGCTTTAGCGTCCGCGGATAGAAGACAGCGATATATTGATGCACAACAGGCTAAATCAGGATTCATCTCCTTAGAAGCAGAACAAGAAGCATTATTCAAAGGAGATAAACTGGCATCTGCATTATCAGACTTGAGGTCACCGTCTGCTGAAGAACTTTACTTGCAAAAAGAACGACACGAAACTATGCAGCGTAAGTATAAGATCGTATTAAAGACGCTGTCGAAATATTCGAAAGCTGATCGTTTCCTTATTTATGGATATTACATAAAAGGAATCCGCTGGAATAAGATTGCAGAGCAACTTGGGATTTCAAAGAGCACCTTTTTCAAGAGAAAAACAGCTCTGTTAAAACGGCTTTACATTGATTGTTTTACAGGGGGTGCCAATAATGACTCCCTTCAATAATCGCTACAAAAACATTGCCGATCTCCCGCTTATTCTACATGCTGCAGATTTGCAGAGAATCTTAGGTGTATCAAGAGCGTACTCTTATGCACTTATAAATTCAGGTACTTTTCCAACGATCACAATTGGCTCAAGAAAGCTAGTAAAAAGAGAAAGCTTTTTATCATGGTTGGAATCATGCGAAAAAACAAAATTGGAGGTGTAATGATGAAAGAACAAATCATAGATAACAGATACAAAGACTATGCCGACTTGCCCTTGTTATTGGGCGCTAATGATCTAATCCACATCCTGGGCTTATCTCGCACCAATATTTATTATCTATTACGCGCAAACAATTTCCCGACAATCACGATTGGAAAAAGGAAAATGGTGCGTAAAGACAAGTTCATTGAATGGTTGGATAAACAGGAGGCATAACCAATGGCAAAAAACATGAAGAAAAATGAAAAGGGACTATACTACAAGAATTTAGTTGTAGGAAAAAAACCTGACGGCTCTTATATACGAAAGTATATTTATGGTAAAACACAAAGGGAGTTGGAATCTAAGGTAGCTGTGGTTACAAAGCAAATTAACGATGGAATCATGGTTTGGCAGAACGGCATGACATTTGCCGAGCTTACCGATATATGGCTCAATCAATATAACCCTGTTGCTTCTGAGCGGTGGAAGTATCGGATGCAGAGTTTGTTAAACTGTCATCTACTTCCGTCGATAGGACAAATGAAAGTTCGAGATCTTAGGCAAATACACCTTCAAGCTATAATAAGCGATAAGGCAAAGAACGGCTACGCAACAAGCATGATGAAAAAGATAAAACAAACTGCGGAACGAATTATGCGTGTAGCAATTGATTCTGACTTAATTGCAAAGAATCCTTTTTCCGGAGTAAAGGTGCCGGTTATCGAAGCGGAAGGAAGACGGGCATTAACACCCGAAGAGATTTCTCTCATAACAAACAATTGGAAAGGTACTTTATTTGGACATGGAGCCATGATTATGTTGTATGCCGGATTGCGACAAGGTGAAGTTCTTGCCTTAAATTGGGAAGACATTGATTTTGAAGATAGAATAATTCATGTGACTAAAGCACGTGAAGTCCTTAAAAATCAGGCAACTATAAAGAAACCTAAAACAAAGGCAGGTTACAGAGACGTTCCAATTCCGGACATTCTATATAACGTTCTGATCAACGTTAAAAAACCAAAAGGTCTTGTCTGTCCTGATACGAAGGGGCGGCTTATGTCTGGTGCTGCGTATAAGTCTGCGTGGGAAAGTTTCTTGAATCACTTGAATATTAAAGCGGGCGGTCAAAAAGCTTGCGGTCCAAAAAAACATCCTCATATTCAAGTCATTGATAGAATTACTGCGCATATGCTCAGACACACATATGCAACCATGCTATTTGATGCAGGAGTGGATGTAAAGTCAGCACAGAAATTCCTTGGTCATGCTGACATTGAAGTAACTCTTTCAATCTATACACATCTAAGCAAATTCAAAGAAGAGAAAGCTATCTCAGCTCTGAATGAACATCTATCTTCTTTTGTAAGTTAAATATTATGAGGAATGGGTAAATCCCATTCCTCATTTCGATTTTATACAGAAAAAACTATCTATTTATCTTTGAAAATAAGCGGTTTATGTAATAACTGTACTGATCCATCTCCTCAAAAACAACTTTTTCACCATTCAACCCTCATGGCATATTAATATGTTTATTATATCCAATAGAAAAATGAGAAGTATCTCAAACAAAAAGCAATTTATCAGCAATTAGCAACAAACATTCATTTGATGTCTTTGATTATTTTTACTGCAACACCAAGGATTACACAGTCTGATGCATATATCGGTTTATACTGTTCATTTTCTGGACACAACTCTACTAACCTCTGTTCATCATTTTTAAAAAACCGCTTAAGTGTGGTTTCACCATCTACATATGCAACCACAATTTGGGTGACCTGACCCCCAAAAAAGAACAACTTTTTCGTCCCTAAACCCTCCTCATATATTAAAATATTATTATATTTACTAATATTTAAGGGGGATTTATGGGCAAATTACATCCAATAGAAACAAAACGAGAAGTAATTA
>CALVGQ010000081.1 GCA_944327135.1 uncultured Erysipelotrichaceae bacterium
AGCAAGGAAGCGGAAGTGATCCATCAGGGGGCAGGCATTTTGATGTTTTTGGCATTGATTCAGCCATTTCAGGCGATTCAGTTTATTCTCGCTGGATCATTGCGTGGAGCGGGAGATACCAAGGCTACCGCATTGATTATTTTTGTGACCACCTTGATCGTTCGACCGATTCTGGCTTTGTTGATGATCAACGGGCTGCACTGGGGACTTGTGGGAGCTTGGATCGCATTGGTGGCGGATCAGCTGCTGCGATCAATGTTAATCTGGGTCCGGTATCATTCTGGGAAATGGCAGACATTAAAATTAAAAGGAGAATAAACACAGAAAATTAAAGAAAACTAAGTAAAGAGTCTGTCAAAAAGGAGTTTTTGAAAACAATGACACAGGAAATAGGAATCGGATTGATGATTTTAGCAGCTGGACTTTATCCAGGACCTATAAAACGACAATATACCTTTACCAGTCATAAGCTGACCTCTTCCTGCAGGTTTGTTCATCTGTCTGATTTTCATAGCGGTCCGCCTTTTCATCTGGCGTCTTCTATTCGCAAGACAGCCCCTGACTGGATCCTGATTACGGGAGATTGGTTTGATGGCCGGCGGCCGATAGATCGGGCATTGGCTTTGATAGAACAGCTAAGAACGATTGCGCCGGTTTGTTTTGTCAGCGGCAATCATGAGTATAAAAATGTTCAGTGGAGCTATGAGCAGCTTTGTTCCTTTTTGGACTCAAGAGGAGTGACCGTGCTGAACAATCAAACGGTAGAAATCGAAAAAGGAATTGTTTTAACAGGAATAGAGGATTGTGCGTGCTTTCCGGAAGGAAGCGAATGGAAACAAGAAAAACAGCGGATCGATACGCTGGTTCAATCGTGGGATCCTAAGAAATTCCATCTGGTGATGCTGCATCGGCCGAATCATCATACGCAGTTTCAAGGAGTCCCGGTTGATTTGATGCTTTCTGGTCATGCCCATGGGGGACAGGTTCGAATTCCCGGACTGATCAATGGAGTTTACGCTCCGCAGCAGGGGTGGTTCCCACGGCGGGCAGGAGGAAAATATACTCTTGATTCAGGAGTCCAAATTGTCAGTCGCGGTTTATCTTTTTACTGTTGGCTGCCGCGTTTTTTTAATCCATTGGAATGGATCGTGATCGATCTAAAAAGGGCTTAGCGCCCTTGATAGAGATATTTCAGCAAGGCTTCCCGTGTATTGGGAAGCTTTTCTTCTAAAACCTGTTTTAGACAGTCTTCCAGAATATGTCGGATGGCAGTTCCCTGATATCCAGCTTGAATAACATCGTCACCCTTGATTTGAAGCTGTTTCAGGCTGAGACAGACGTTTTGCTGGAGCAAGACTTGGGTAATCTGCTTGATTTGCTGGATGGATTCTGAGTCTTCATGAAGGACCTCGAGCCAGTTGAGCAGTTCAAAAAAAGATTCATTCCAACAGGCTAGTTTTTTCTTGATGGCAATGCGCTCTGGTTTCAGCTCTAAGGATTGATTCTGGATAAGAAAGGCCGTTCTGGAAGTCAGTGCTCGTGGAAGCCTGAGCCGCTGGGCTAAGCTTAAAAAACAGGAAGTACTGACTAGCGAAGAGGGTTTCGAGGCTGTTTGAAGAACTCCGCATTCTGCAAACAGACAACCCAGACGCAGCGCTAAGCTTGGCGGACAACGGTCCAGACGCTGCAGGATTCGCTGAAAAAGTACAGGATAATTCGCAAGGGAGGCCAGTTCTGGCAAAAAGACGGCAAAGATTTCAAAGTATTCGGATAAAATTGCTGCTGCTTGATCTGAAATCAAAAGAAGACGGCATTCTCGCAGCAGACGTTCAATGGCAATCTGTTTTAGACCCTCGCGGCAGTCAAATAAAGCCTGCCGTGTTTTGGCTTCGATGGTGAAATGAAGCTGGGCGCTGAAACGCAAGGCTCTAAGGATCCGTAAGGCATCTTCCTGAAAGCGTTGATGAGGATCGCCGATAGCGCGGATACATTGCTGCTGAAGATCCTGCAGCCCATTAAAATAATCAATTAAAACCTGCTGCTGATTCAGACAAAGAGCGTTGATCGTAAAATCACGGCGGGCCAGATCCTGCCGCAGATCCTGAGTGAATTCAACAGCCGAAGGATGACGGTGATCCAGATATTCCTTTTCAATTCGATAAGTCGTGATTTCAATGGGCTGATGATCGATCAAAACGGTGACAGTTCCATGTTTCAGTCCGGTATTGAGAACTGGAAAATCGGGAAAACATCGGCGGACTTCTTCAGGTTTTGCACTGGTAGCAATATCCAGGTCTTCCGGATCCAGCCCCAGCAGGCGGTCACGAACAAAACCCCCGACCAGGACCGCCTCATGCTGTTCATTCAGTCGGTTTAAGACCAACTGTGCAGATTCAGGAAGGTTCATTGGCTGTTCTCCTTTCGTCTACAGGTTTTTTCCTGTTATGGTTTGAGCCTGTTTTAAGGCGGTTGGAGTCCCTTCAAAAATAAGCTGACCGCCTCGATCTCCTCCGCCAGGGCCAAGTTCAACCACCCAGTCGCTGTTACGAATGATTTCTTGATTGTGTTCAACAAGGATTACCGTATCTCCTTCACCGATAAATCGTTGGATCAGCTGCAGAAAATGAGCAATGTCTTGCGGATGCAATCCGGTCGTAGGCTCATCCAGAAGCAGGCAGCGATGATGACCGGAAACATGCTGAATCAGTTCATCAGCGAGCTTTAGCCGCTGGCATTCTCCTTGGGAAAGAGAATTGAGTGTTTGTCCAAGCTGCAGATAGCCTAGGCCCGTTTCCTGAAGAAGCCGCAAGGCACGATAAAGCTTGGTTTCAGTTTGGAAAACAAGGCAGGCTTCTTCCACAGAAAGCTCCAAGATATCCAGAATTGAGAGGCCTTGATATTGAATTTCAAGAACATTTGGTTGG
>CALVGQ010000082.1 GCA_944327135.1 uncultured Erysipelotrichaceae bacterium
TTTTGCAAAATGCCTCTGCCTGTGCTTCCAGTTCAAACGGTTCATATTTGGTCTGAATCTTTTTCAATGCAATCTGATAGGCCTCCTCATCAAAATCCTGTTGTAGATGTTCAATGAAGTTGCTTCGAATTCGGCGGCTCATTGCCTCACTTAACATTCCCTTTCGAACATCAATTTCTTTTCCTTCAAGATCTAGATAAACCACACTGAGCTGTATGGGGGCATGTTCCTGAAGCCAGCTTTGAAATTTAGGATCCTCTTTCCAATCGAATACACAAAACGGAGCGTCACTAGTTTCCAAAGAATCTTCAATTTGAAGCAAAAATAAATCCACGATACCCTTAGAAACATAGTAAACCGAACATGGATGGTGATGCAGAGCCTGCAGCTCCTCTTCTACAAAAAATTCATCGACCACACCAATCAAAAGCGTGTTTTCTTCAAAGCCCATCATCAATCCCGGCTGTAACTTTTCCATTCTTCTTCCTCCTTTTGATAAACGCGTTGTTCCAGCTCCTCATTGAACTGGTTTGTGTAAAGGCGATAATAGTACCCTCGCAAGGCCATCAATGAATCATGATTTCCCTGTTCCACGATCTTTCCTTTTTTAATAACCAGGATTCGATCTGCACTGACAATCGTAGAAAGACGATGGGCAATAATGAAGCTCGTTTTTCCTTTAAGCAAATGATCAATCGCATACTGGATCATTTTTTCCGTTTCTGTATCAATGGAAGCGGTCGCCTCATCCAAAACAAACAATGCCGGATCGACCAAAACTGCTCTGGCAAACGATATTAACTGTTTTTGACCAACCGAAAGACGGGCTCCTCCTTCTCCAACATCCGTGTCATATCCTTTTTCCAAGTTCATGATGAAATCATGCGCATTAACAAGCCGACAGGCTGCTTCTATTTCTTCGTCAGTGGCAGATTGTTTTCCAAATTTGACATTTTCCTTGATCGAACCGGAAAACAAATGCGGAGACTGCAGCACATATCCCAGCTGTCGATGAAGCCAGCTGCAGCTGCGCTGACGATATTCCACACCATCAATCAGAATTTCACCATGAACCGGTTCATAGAATCGGCAAAGCAAATTGACAATGCTGCTTTTTCCTGAACCGGTTTCTCCTACCAAAGCAATCGTCTGACCAGGCTGAACCTTCAGATTAAAATCTGTCAGGACCGGTTCTTCCGGATGATAATAAAAATCAACATGACGAAACTCGATTTCCCCACGAATGGGATCCTGTAATGGCTCAACCGGTTCCAAAACCGATCCATATTTCTGGATTGTCGCTGCAGAATCCTGAATACGGCTTTCGGTTTCTAAAAGTGCCAAAACGCGCTCAGCACTGGCTTGGGCCATTTGAAACTCAGCAATCAAACGGGCAATTTGCCGAAGCGGTTCAAAAAACTGAGTGGCATACTGAGTAAACATCAGCAATGTACCAAATTCCAACGTCCCTAGCAAAACCTCATGACCGCCAAAAACCAACAAAGCTGCTGTAGAACAGGCGCCTAATCCCATGACGATCGGAAGAAAGAGAGAACTCAATGTTGCCGCACGGATCGAAGCTTCGCGCATCTGCTGGGTATGCTGATGAAATTCTTGAAAATTGCTTTCTTCCAAAACAAGCGTTTTCGTTGTTTTGGCCCCGGTAATTCCCTCGTTGAAACTGCTGGTAATTTTAGAATTGATTTTTCGAACATCACGATAATTTTTTAAAATTCGAATTTGAAACCAAGCGCTGACATAAGCCAATATCGGAACAATCAACAAAATCAGCAACGCCAATTTCCAATTCACTACCAGCATCACGACCGTTACCCCGATCATCACGGATACTCCCCAAAAAAGATCCATCAAGCTCCATGAAACAATTTCACTAAGCCGTCCGATGTCACTGGTCATTCTTGCCATCAGCCAACCAATTGGGGTTTGATCAAAATAACTAAAAGATAAACTATGCAATTTTTCAAAACATTGACGGCGAAGCGCATGACTGAATCCCATTTCAATCTTTCCAGCGAGGCTGAAAAAGCCATAAACCGTAGCGGCTTGAACCGCAACACCGACGAAATAAACTAACCCAAAAAGAACCAAATGACTATAAGCACGCTCTTTCATGATGAATGTATCGATTGCCAATTTATTCATATAAGGGAACAGAACATCCAAACAAGCAATCAGCACATTCAGCAGCAACAATTCAACAATCCAAGATCGAAATGGAAAAAGTAAGCGAAAAATTTTTTTCCAAACTGCAATATCCAATGACTCATTTTGAAATTCCTGTTCCTCAAATTGACTCATCAGCCATCACTCCTTCCATTCTTGCTTTTTGGATCGCAACGATCCGTTTATAAAGTCCCTCCTGACAGCGCAGCTGAGCATCCGTCCCTGCTTGCGTAATCTGACCATTTTCTAAAACTAAAATTAAATCTGCCTGTTCTGCCGAAGCGACTCGCTGAGTAATAATCAGTGTCGTTGTCTGCTTCTGGACTTCTTTCAGTTTTCTTCGGATTTCCGCATCCGTTTGTGCATCCACAGCGGATAAAGAGTCATCAAAGATCAAAATCGGAGTCTCCTTTAAAATCGTACGAGCAATGGCCACTCGCTGTTTCTGACCGCCAGACAAAGTCACCCCTTTTTCTCCAACTAGCGTATCATAGCCGCGATCAAATTCAGTAATCACATCATGAACCGATGCAATTTCAGCTACTCGTTTTATCTCTTCTTTTGCTGCAGACAATTTTGAAAGACGAATATTCTCGTAGATCGTTTTAGAAAACAAAAACGGCTCCTGCAAGACCAGCCCAACATTTTTTCGCAAATGTTTTTTCTGGAACTGACGAATATCCTTTCCATCAATCAAGATCATGCCATCAGTACAGTCATATAGCCTAGTTAAAAGATGAACCAGCGAACTTTTTCCACTTCCCGTTGGTCCCAGCAGCGCTACTGTTTCTCCTTTTTGAATCTGAAATGAAACATCCTTTAAGATCCATTGATCGCTATCCTCATAACGAAAAAAGACATGAGAAAACTCGATTGTTCCCGCAATCGGATCAGTAATTCCTTTTTCTGTTTCTTCCTGCGGATAAGCAAAGATTTCTTCCAAGCGTCCAATCGAAACAGTCATTTTCCCCATATCAGCAAGGATTCTTCCCAAATTCCGAATCGGCCATAAAATCATTCCTTCATAAGAAATGAATACAAAATAATTTCCGACACTTAGCGATCCATTTCTCACTGCGAAAATTCCAGTCAGAACAACAATTAAAATCTGGGTCAAACACAAAAAATCTGACGTTCCCCAATACAAGCCCAGTTGTTTCAGCAAAAGAAAAGTTTTTTCCTTATAATCTGTTGACTTCTTTTCGAATTTTTCTATTTCGTTTTTTTCACAGTTAAAAGCTTTAATAACACGGATTCCTGAAAGACTCTCCTGGATCATCGCGGTCATTTCTCCCTCCGATTCATCAGAAGAACGAAAAATCTTCTGGGCGCGCGTGAAGAAATAATAAGCATATCCGATCAAAAACGGCATTGAAATCACAGCAATCAAAGCCATTCGCGGGTTTAATGTCAATAAAACCGCTCCCGCAATTACTGCAGTAAAAATAGAATAGATCATTTCAGAAAACTGTCCTGCCAAAAAACGTCGAATCTGTTCAACATCACTGGTACATCGCTGAACCAAATCGCCAGTTTTGACCTGCACATGTACACTGTAAGGACAATACTGAATATGATGATACAGATGATCGCGCAAATTTTGCGCTACGCTTTCTGAAACAACTCCGTTCCAATAACCTCGCAAAAAAACTGCTGTACAGGTCAATAAACTGAGGATCAGCACCACCGCACCGCCAATCCATAAATGCTCTTGTATCCAGCCAATCCCCCCTATCCGATCAATCAAAACAGCTAAGATGGCTGATTCAATCGGTTCTTGATTAATAACATTGTCAATAAAAAAACTGAATACCAAGGGCGAACAAAGATTCAAAAAAGCATAACTAATCACAGCAATGACAATTCCAATCAAACGCCATCGATTTTGATTCAGATAACGATTTATAAAATGAAAAGTATTCATGATTCTATCCTCCGCTAACTCCCTTAAAACAGAAAAAACACGCTCAAACGTGTTTTTTGTCACCCTGCTTTTTTTTCATCCGGGCATAGTTCTGACCGGAAATCTGGGTAATGATCTCGATTAAATTCCAATCCAATCCCATTTTCAGCAGAACTTCAGCAATCTCCAGCTGTTCCTTTTTCATACCGCTCACCTAATTTTAGCGTGAGATCCAAAAACGGAATTATTCTGAAATCGACTGGAAGTGTTTGGTTAAAGCCTGCGCAATCTGATCTGGGCAAGATGTCGGCTTTGCCCCGCAATGTACCCCCGAAAAAGCATCAACGACCTGTTTCACGTTCATTCCAACAAGAATTCTAGAAATCCCGGTTAAATTTCCTGCACAGCCTCCAGTAATCCGGACGCTCTTTATGATTTCTCCATCCAGTTCAAAGTCCATCTGCCGGGAACAGACGCCTTTTGGAATATAAGTAAATTTTTCACTCATTGTAATCTCTCCTTATTGCATCATTTTTTTTATGATAGCATGTCCATTTCTTCCATGCAAGCAGTACGCTAAAACTTCTCAGCGAAGCAGCTACATCCGGTTCAAAGCTGAATGATGTCATCAAATTTGCTGAATAGACTATTCTCTGCAATGACCAGCAAACAGTCTTTTTCTTCTATAACATAATCTGCTGAGGGACTGATAGATAAATGTTCCTGCGAATTTTTCCGGACCCCCAGTACATTGATCCCATATTTGGCTCGCAGATCCAGCGTCCGCAAAGTCTTTTTACACCATTTTTCAGGTGCCAAGATTTCCACAATACTGTATTCATCATCCAAATCAATAATATCCATGATATTCTGTGAAATAAGCCGCTTGGCGATCCGCTCACCCATTTCCTTTTCCGGACGGACAACTCGATCCGCGCCAATTTTCAGCAAGATTTCCATATATTTTTTATTCTTTGCTTTAGCCAAAATATAAGGAACTCCTAATTCTTTCAGATTCATGACGGCCATAACACTCTCTTCCAGCAAACTTCCAGTTGCCACTACGGCCGCATCACAATCCTGAACTCCTATTGATCGCAACTGCTCAATCTCTGTAAAGTCAGCGCGCACCGCTTGAGTAACCAGATTACTTAGGCGTTCTACACAGCTCATATCCTTATCCACCGCAATGACTTCATAGTTATATTTTGAAAGTTGCTTTGCAATCGTGGAACCAAAGATCCCTAATCCTAAAATTGCAATTGTTTTTGTTTTTGCCATATTTCCTCCTATCCAATCAAAATATCCGACTGCGGATACATGATCTCACTTGGCTTATGCATGCTCTTAAATTTTACCATCGAAAGAACGATCGTGATCGGGCCAACACGGCCGATAAACATCAATAAAATGATAATCAGCTTTCCGCCATCGCTCAATAACGGCGTTACTCCAGCGGAAAGACCTACCGTTGCTATTGCAGAAATCGCCTCAAAAACCAGATCTAAAAAATCAATATTTTCTGTGATCGTCAAAACGAACACCGCGCAAATCAATACCAAAACATAAGTAATCGTGACCACGAACGCTCGATGAAAAGTCCCATCTGGAATTGTTCGCCGATATAACGTAATCTTATCATTGTTTGCCAGTTGAGCTCGAATCATCAAAAACATCATCACCACTGCCGTTGTCTTAATACCTCCAGCCGTTCCTCCTGGCGATCCTCCAATCAACATATAAAAACACATAAAAAATAAAGAAGTTTCTTTTAATCTTGAGAAATCAAGAGTACTAAACCCTGCTGTTCGAAGCGTCACTGACTGAAAAAAGGAGGCTTGAATTTTATTCACAAAACTCAAAGGTCCTAAAGTCGTCGGATTGCCCCATTCTACCAGCAAGGTCAACACAGCACCACTGATAATCAGACCAAAGGTCATCACCAGCACGACTTTAGAATGAATCGTTAAAGCATAAAAAATTCTTCGTATCGGTTGCTTTTTTTTCAGCCCTTCGGCCAGCCGCTTTCGTAAATCGAACCAGACTGCAAAGCCAAGACCTCCTGTTACAATCAACGCCATCACGACCCAGTTCACCAAGGGATCCGCAACATAATCCGCTAAAGAAATTGGAGAAATTGTATCCATTCCTGCGTTGCAAAAAGCAGAAATGGAAAGAAACAGGGCATTGTAAAGTCCCTGAAACCATCCAAACTGAGGAACAAAACGGATTGCCAGCAAAAGTGTTCCCATCCCTTCAAAGAAAAAGGTGTATTGGACAATGTTCATAAGAAAATGCGGAACATCCTGCAGATCATCTTTATTCAGGGCATCCTGAATCATTTTCTTTTCCGCATGATAAAGCCGGCGTTTCAAAAGCGTCAATGCAAAGGCAATCAGAGACATCACTCCTAGGCCTCCGATTTGAATCAAAACAAGAATCACGGTATGTCCCAAAATGTTGTACTGCTCAGACAAAGCAACAGGAACCAACCCAGTAACACAGGTCGCACTGGTCGCGATGAACAAGCTGTCCAAAAAACTTAGATGTGTCCCGCTTCGATCTGTAAATGGAAGCCAAAGCAAAAAAGCTCCCAGCAAAATCACAAACAGAAAGCTCAATGCCAGCAGACGCGTTGCTCCGATCCTGCGCATGGCTTTTTCCCGTAAACTCAGTTTACCAAACACGGATGATCCCTCACTTCATTCACACCAAGATCATTCTCATTGTATCAAATGTGCATTAGAATGTTAAGCACTAAAAATAAGGGTTTTTACTTGTAGGTTTGTCAAACATGTTGGACAGTGAACTCAAAAGGAGAAAGCCAGCCCAAAGGTCTCATAGGAAAGTTGTTAGATCTGCGGTTATGAACCGCAAGCTGTTTTGTAAAGTCGTCCAGGGAGTAAAAGCTGTGGCAGGTATAGAAGCGTTTCTGGTCCTCTCGGTGGCTGCGCTCCACCTTGCCGTTATGGCGGGGCGTGTAGGGGCGGATGAGCTTGTGGCGGATGCCCAGTTTCGCAGCAGTGGATTCAAAGAGAGTGGGTAGATCCCGTCGGCTGTTGGAAAAACGGTTGGTGAACTCAAACCCGTTGTCCGTCTGGACGCACTCGACCCGGATACCGTGGCGGGCGTACCAGCTGAATAATTTTCTGAGGAAGTCTGCGGAAGAATATGTGCTTTGTTCAGGGTAAGCGGCCAGGAACCGCAAGCGGGTGAACTCGTCGATGGCGGTATACTGGAACAAGCGCAGTTCCGGATCGGCAATACTACCGCGAGGAACCACTTTCACATCCACCTGAACGCGCTGGCCGGGATAAGTCATCTGCTCGTAAGGCTTGGGCTTGTATGCTTTCTTCTTCTCGGGAGCAGGAAAGAGCCCCAATTTACGCATGACTCGAAACAGGCTCTCTGGGCGGCGGGTGTAGCCTCGTTTGCGCAGCCGGTGCCACAGCTCCACCATTCCCAAATTTGGATTACGCCGACGCATATCCCGGATCAGCTTGAGTTCTTCATCAGTATGCT